>JAHQVQ010000024.1 GCA_019634305.1 Flammeovirgaceae bacterium
ATTCAGGTCTAGAAAATCTTGATAAAAATCTCTGTTAATAATAAATTGAAATATTAATTTTTGAAACATGAAAAACCCCATTTTTAAAAAGGGTATCATTACCGGGTTGGCAGCAGGTCTAACTTGTTTTATATATATCTATATTCTATACTTGCTTGGATTCAATCAGTTTGGGCGATTTAAATACATGTTTATTGGGATTTATGCCATTTTCTTTGTGGTGGGTTTGTGGAGTTTTCGCCAGCAATTTGGAGGCTTGGAATGGTCGAAAGCATTAGGACTAGGATTATTGATTAATTTTTTCGGTAGCCTTACCTACTTTTGTGTTTTGTATTTATTCATGGCTGCAACACCAAATAATGCCATTGAAAGGTACCGTTCAGAGATGCTTTTGTTGCAAAAAGGAAATCAGGAATATTTGGAGGATGAAATGCGAAAATCCCTAAAGTTTGACGATATTACTACTCATGATACGCTCAAGGAGGAATTAGAAAACCTAAATAAAGCATTCGAAACTTTTAAAAATACTGAATGGACTCCTGGAATTATGGCTGTAGATCAAACATTTGGTTTTGCTGGAATCGGTCTTTTTCTTGCATTTTTATTTAGTTTAATTTTCAAAAATTAGGTACAAATCGGATTTTTTTCTTATGGAACCATCGAAAAGACCCAGAGTAAAAATTTGTTGTATTAGCAGTAAGGAGGAAGCCAAATCTGCAATTGCTTTTGGCGCTTCTGCCTTAGGATTAGTGGCAGAAATGCCAAGTGGACCCGGAGTTATAAATGATAAACTAATTAAAGAAATTGCAGGAAGTGTGCCTCCTCCTATTAGTACGTTTTTACTCACAAGTAGAACTAATGCCAAAGATATTATTGAGCATCACAAATTAGTGAATACCAATACTATCCAGATTGTAGATACTTTGAATTCAGGGACTTACCAGGAAATCAAAATGGCTTTACCAGGGATAAAGGTAGTGCAGGTAATACATGTGGTGGGAAAAGAATCTATTGACGAAGCAATTGAATTGTCCCAATCAGTGGATGCCATTTTACTAGATTCAGGTAATCCAAATCTTGCTGTAAAGGAACTTGGAGGAACAGGAAGAACTCATAATTGGGAATTGAGTAAAAAAATTAGAGAATCCTTAGAAATCCCTATCTTCTTAGCAGGTGGTTTGAGACCAGAAAATGTAAAATTAGCCATAGAAACAGTTCAACCTTTTGGTCTTGATCTATGTAGTGGAGTAAGGACTAATGGAACGCTAGATAATAATAAGCTTGAGGCTTTTTTTAATGCTTTGGGGTATTAGGTTTTGCCAAAAAAGAAAAAATCCTCACATATTTTTTTTATCTTTTGAAATCGTTCTGCCCAGGATCCACTAATTTCAATAAAGCATATTCCCTCTTTTTGAATTTCTAACAAATGGTATTCATTTAATTGATTTCTTGCCTGCTCGTCTAACCTGGTACCATCCTGAATATATGGAATTCCTTCTGGGATGAGATAAAAATATAAATCAGCCTCATTTATTTTTAGGATTTGATCTTCAACCTCAAGCGATTTTTTAAATAAAAAACGACTATATGATTTTGTGATGGTACAGTCGGTATCCAGGAATAAAATTTTATTTGCCCTGACTAATTGCTGTTGAATTTGATTGGCATGGGCTATGGTAATTTTTTGTAAATCTGGGAATGTACATGATTGGGTATCAGACAAAACATCTCTAGCGGCTTCAGAAACAAAATTGGTTTGAAAATATGCGGCCAAAGCCTGAGCAAGTGTTGTTTTTCCTGTAGACTCTGTTCCTAATAAAGCTACTTTTTTTACAAAATATGGTTTTACTGTATCTGGTAAAAACTTCCAGTTTCTAATTGGGTTATTTCTGATTTCCGTAGCTGAAATATTGATTTTTTTCCTTCCAGCATCAAAAAAAACATGCCGAATATCCATGCATTCGGCCAGATAATCTCCATATTTTTCAGAAGTAAAAACAATATTTAGATCCGGGATTATTTGTTTAAAAACCTCTCCCCAAATTCTTGAAATTTCTTTGGTGGACTCAGAAGTATTTGGCAATTCACTTTCCTTGTATTGGTAGGGAATAATTTTTATTCTTTCCTGATTTGAATAAGTCTTCTGAATCCAGCTTTGGCGAACTTCCAAAGGAATCGCCTCTATATCGGAGGCACAAATCATAACATAAAGGAAATCACAATATGCCAAGGCAAAATCTATCAGCGCCTGATGACCGACATGGAAAGGATAAAATTTACCAAAAACAAGCCCTTTAACCACCATTATATACTTTTATCCATTTAAATAATCCAATAATTGCCAACATCAGGAAAACCACATATTCCCAAGCAATGAATAATATTCCTTTTTGGAAATAGATAAAAATCGCAACTATGTCAACTAAAATCCAAAGTACCCATGATGCTACATTCTTCCTTGCCAGAAGGATTAAGGCTAATATACTGGCAACTGTTGTAAATGCATCTGAAAAGGGAAAGGTAGTAGGTACAATAAAAATATCTGGCAAGTACAAATGAATCTGGCTCATTAAAAACCCCAATAATATTGTTCCGAATAATAGTATTACACTATAAATTATCCAACCATAAATTTTAAGCAAAAGGACCTTTTCATCTTCCTTCACTTTTTCTTTCCAGAAAACCCATCCATAGATGCTAATTCCTAAAAAATATACTTGCAATAACATATCAGAATACAGATGAACCTGATAAAAAAGGATAAAAAATGCGATTTCATTTATTATCCCAGTAGGCCAGGTGTAAAGATTTGCCTTACTAGCCAAATAAACAGAAATCAATCCTGAAATTGTACCTATCAACTCAATGAGGCTTAATGGGTAATCCCCAATTCGGAAAACAATGAAATCTGTACTAAACAACTCCATTATAATTTCCAGTTTACAGAAACCATATAATTAGCAGGAGCCTGAATAAAATATTTGGAGCTACCATCAAAATCAACAAATCCATTATTGAAATATCTAGTATTGAAAAGGTTATTAAACCTTACCATAAATGTAAATTTTTGAAACTGATAGGCTATTCTACTATTTATTAGAACATAGCTATCTACTTGATTATCATTGGCAAAATCAATATATGAGCTATCCTGAAACCTTCCATCCAGCGCCACTGATAATTTATTCAAGTGGAAATTAATTTCCTGAAATAAGATAAACTTCGGAGTAAGAATTGGACTAAATCTTATTTCCGATTCAGTAATTCTGCTGTAATTAAAGGAAGCACTATTCTTATACTCAAAAATTTCATTGATTTTCCAATTAAAATCCAATTCAACTCCTGTCCTAAAACTTTTTTCTACATTATTGGTAAGCGCAATTCCATTTGGTCCAAATTGCCCATTGAGTACAATTTCATTTTTAAAATCCATATAATATCCATTCAGGTTCAAATAGTATTTATTCCCGGAAACACGCATCCCAAACTCATGATCAGTTACATATTCTGGCGATGTATTCCCCAAATCAGGATTTCCTAATGAATCAGCTTGCAAATCATCCCATCCTTGAAAAATATCATTTCTTGTTGGCTCACGTCCAGTATATCCGACACTATAATAGAGGGTGACTTTATCCGAAAGTAAATAAGAAAATCCGACTTTTGGATTGAAGAAATTCCAGTTTATTGCGTCCATTTCTACATTACCTTTATAAGAAAAACTTGTATTTCTTACTTGTAAGTCAACCAATCCCATCCAATTTCCCCTTTCATAATTTGCTTTTAGAAAAAAACTCCATTCATTTTTAAATCCTGTATTACTATAGAGTTGCCCTAAACTTCTCTCACTTCCCTTATGATTCCTATTATAGATATTTGCATGAAATCCAGCTACAAAATCCAGATACTTTTGTTTAAACTGGTAGTTGGTGAACATCCCAATAAAGTTTGAATGAAATGCGTAATTGTACATTTCTTCATTAGAAGGTAATCCAATAAAATTATTTAGATCAAAATCATAATTTCCTTCTAGGTAATTGTAATAAAAGCTGGCGTGAATTGCTGACTTTTTATTGATTTTGATTTGATTCTGAAGTTGTACCAAAGTTTGAAAAAAATGATCATTTTCATCAGTATTTCCATTTGTTCTTGGGTCTTCTTCAATTTCAGCTTTTGGAACTCCAATCCAGGCCATTTCATTTTTTTGGTTTCCTGCAAAACCAGTTAGCTTCCAGGTTGTCTTTTCCCCAAAACACCCCGCACTATAGAAAAGAGATTGTCCGGTATTTGCAGATCTGTATTTGTAACCATCGGAATGCAACTGCGATGCCCTCAGATATATTCCTTTGTTATTTTTAACACCCGAATTAAACTCTCCGTAAATTCTGTAGGTATTATAAGAGCCATAATCTACCCCTACTTCAGCCGAAAGAGAATCACTTAAAAGGGGGCTATCAAACTGAATACTACCACCATAACTTGCACTACCATTTTTGGAATTTCCAATCCCTCTAATTAATTGCATTCCTTCAAGAGAGTTGAAAAAATCAGGAAAATTGGAAAAGTAAACACCCTGATCCTCAGGTTCATTTAAAGGGACTCCATCCAAAGTCATATTTATCCTGGTCTGATCAATCCCTCTCATTCGTATGTAAGAATACCCAAAATAACTTCCAGCATCAGAGTAGGTTGTAACTGAGGGAGAGTTTTGTATAATAAAGGAAGGTTCCTGTCCAAAGTTTAGTTTTGCAAGCTCTTTTTTCCTCAGATTGTAAAAAGTGAAAGGAGAATTACTTTCTGCAAAATATGCAGTGGTAATGGGCAGTTCAGGAAGTATAGTTAGAGAATCATAATTAGTGGAATCCTTTGAGACTAAAATTTGACCAAATGTATTTTGTAAAGTTAAAATGGAAACAACAAATAATAAAAAACAAGATTGCTTCATTAGAGTAATTTGGGATTGAATTTTCGGTTTAACTTATCTGCCAAATTCCATATTTCTTTTTTCTTAGCCAAAACTTCAATCCATTTTTTGGGGATCCCCGAAATTTCATAATAAATACCTGCAAGCCCTCCGGTTATTGCACCGATTGTATCTGTATCTTCACCTAGATTTACTGCTTTTAAAACCGCATCTTGGTAATTTCCCGTGGTCACTAAACACCAAATTGAAGCCTCCAAACTATGTAATACATATCCTGAGCCACTTATATTATATTCATTTTCCTTAGATATGTCTTTTTTTAAAACCCTAGAAAATAAATCAATTTCATTTCTTTTAAAATCTCTGTTTGATATAAACTCCAACACTCTTTTTTGAGTGGTTTTATAGGCATTTTTTAATGATTTTCCAGAAAATAAATGTAAGGCAAATTCAGTGTAAATAAAACAAGAGAATATAGAGCGGAAATGAGCATGGGTAATTGATGAGACGGATTTTACTATCTGGTATCTTTCTTTAATAGTTTTATCTTTCGAATAAAAAATAATAGGCAAAATCCTCATTAAAGCACCATTTCCATTATCATTTTCTTCCATTCCCCCTGCAAATTCAGGAACAATTCCTATTTTTAATTTTTCAATGGCATTTAAGGTGGCATTACCAATATCGAATACTTCTCCATGTGGTGTCCAGTGGGCATTGTAATACCAATCCTGAAATTTTCGGGAAATGTCATTTAAATCGAAACCAGACAACAAGCTTTCCGCCAAACAAAAAGTTAAGGAGCTATCATCAGACCAGGTTCCGATGGGTTGATTATGACTTCCAAAGCCCATCATATCCTCCACCGGGAAAACCTTCAGTTCATCCCTACTTTTAAATTCTACCGGAACACCAAGAGCATCCCCTACACATACTCCAAAAAGAAGACCATGGATATTACTTTCCAAATCATTAGTTTTTTCCATGACCAAATTAGCTTAATTACCAAGAATTAATCAAAGATCAAATCAATAAATATAACCCCCAGGCTCAGCTTCCAATTCTACTCCCAAGGTCAATACCATCCTATTTACAAAATTAAAGTAGCTAATGACCAGAGTGGCATCTAAAATCTCCCTGTCAGATAATCCATGTAATAACAATTGATCAATATAATAATCATTTTGAGGCTCTCCGGGATGTTTGGTAACATGCCATGCCAGATGGCCTAAAAGTAAATCAGTCTGGGAAATATCAACCTTATGATAATCTTCTCTTAACTGTTTTACCTTATCTTCATTTTTCCAATAATGTAAGAGTGCTTCACTATGATGAATTTGACAATACTCACAGTTATTAGCCTTGGAAACAATTACACCAATCATTTCCCTTCTTGGTCTGGAAAGCGGAGATTGTCCAAACATAATTGTCAAATACAAATCCATATGATTAACAATCGATTGAGGGTTTAGACTCTGAATTTTATGGATATCCGCGATTTTTCCTCTTTTTTCCAGCAATTCATCATACACTTCCTTAAGGAAACCTCCGGCATTTTCGGGTTGGATAACTTCTATTTTTGCCATGGTAATTTATTTGGTTAAGGATGGAAAGTAAGGACTGTTCCTCATTTCCACACAGATTATTAGTACCATATGTTAAGGATTTATAGCATCATTAAATACCTATAATTCTGTCATGGTAAGTACCAATACTATTTTATATTGAGTACTTTTATCTCATTATCAAAAAGTTGTGGCACTTATTAAGTATATTTAATTCTACACATCTATTTACCTACTACTAAATATAACATTTTTTCTAAAAAATTAAGTGCAATTAATCTTCAATTTTCCTTAAAAAAATCAAACTAAAAGTTTCTAATTGATGCTTTCAACTCAACTTTCCACAACTTTAAATTCACTATAATTTTCAGTAAAGCCGAGCAATAAACAGAATTTTTATTGAAACAACTTTATTTTAAAACCAAAAATTAAAATGGCAGAATTACTGAAAAACCAGATAAACCCAGAGTTTATACAAACCCTTTCTTCAAAAATTAAAGGTTTAAATACTGATTTTAAAGAAAATGAATTTTGTAATTCTCTTCTTAATGGAGAATGGGAACAACTTGAACTAAAAGAACGAGTCAGGAAAATCTCCACACAATTACATCAATATTTAGGAAGTAATTACCTCCACAACCTAGATATTTTATTGGTAATAGCACCTTCTTTTAAAGGTTTACCACAAATGGTTTTTCCTGATTATGTAGAAGTTTTTGGCTTGGATCATTTTTCTCAATCCATTGGAGCGCTAAAGGAATTAACTCCATATTTTTCATCAGAATTTGCAATCAGGCGATATATCAGTAAGAATCAAACTGAAATGATGAGGACAATACTTGAATGGAGCATAGATAAAAATGAGCATGTAAGAAGGTTATCCAGCGAAGGATGTAGACCAAGATTGCCCTGGGCTATGGGTATAAAATCCTTAAAACAAGATCCTTCGGAAATTATTCCTATTCTTGAAAACCTAAAAAATGACACCTCCCTATATGTTAGAAAAAGTGTAGCCAACAATTTGAATGACATCTCCAAGGATCATCCAGAATTAGCATTAAAATTATTCAAGACATGGCAAGGTAAAACCGATGGCAGTGTGTCAAATGTAAGGCTAAGTCTCCAACCTAAGAGTATTTTGGGCAGGTGATTATCTATATAGTGAAAAAACAATGCTACACTGCCCAGACTGCTATCATTGCAAGATAAAGAAAAATAGCCGAACTCATTATGG
>JAHQVQ010000243.1 GCA_019634305.1 Flammeovirgaceae bacterium
ATAATTAATTGAATAAGACAAAAAGGGCAGAAGCAAAATCACAATTTGTTCTACCCTTTGCCAACAACTATTTTTTAATCTACCACCACTCTAAACTGACATTTTTCGCTTCAAAAACAAAACCTAAACAAGCTTTTACCTCTATTTTTGAAGAGTAATTTCTAATACCTGGTAATCAGAAGGATTACCTGAAAAAATAGATCAGAGAGTCATTTTAGCCATAGACTTCACAAATGGTTGACTATAATTAGAAAAGATTTCAATTTTCCAGAAAATTATATAAATTGAAATTCTTATTAAACACCTTACCTGATGACACTTCTTCGTAGAGTATTTAATCAAATCATTTATTTGATTATCCCTTTCATTATTTTTTTCTCAAACCTTATTTTTGCCCAATCTCAAACTGAAATCCCCCTAAATCAAAACTGGAATTTTCAGGGACAAGCAGTTTCTGGGATGCTAATTGATGAAACTGTAAACATTCCCCATACCTGGAATACAAAAGATGCACAGGAGGGAATTCCCTATTTCCGAGGAAATGGGATTTATCATAAAAATTTTATTGCTGACCAAAAGTGGCAGGGGAAACGTATTTACATTCGTTTTGAAGGTGTAAATATCATTTCAAAGACAATCTTGAACGGAAAGGAAATTGGCGTGCATAAAGGTGGTTACGCTGCTTTTTGTTATGAATTAACTGATTTCCTCAAATATGGAGAAGAGAATACTTTAAAAGTGGAAGTAAATAATGAACTAAATCTTGAGGTCATTCCTCTTGTTGGCGATTTCAATAATTATGGAGGAATTTATAGACCTGTAAACCTAATCATTACAAACCCTATCAGTATCAGTTTGCTGGACTTTGCCTCACCTGGAGTCTATCTCAAACAGAAAAATGTAACTACTGAAAGTGCAGAACTTGAAGTATTAACTAAAATCACAAGTAATCTTAAAGAACAAAATCAAATTAGGCTTGATGTCAATCTTTTTGATGCAGAAGGAAATTTAGTAGCTAATAAAAATGAAGAAAAAGAAATTTCCGATGAAGAATTGGAAATAATACTGCCATTTACCATTTCAAACCCTCACTTATGGCATGGTAAAAAAGATCCTTATCTATATAAAGTACAAGTGAATGTAATGTATAAAGGGGAAATTATTGATTCTAAAACAGAACCGCTGGGCTTGAGATATTTCCACATTGATGCCAATGAAGGATTTTTCCTTAATGGAGAACATATTTCTTTAAGAGGAGTTAGCCGTCATCAGGATAGGATAGATATGGGATCGGCAATTACCGATAAGGAACATCAGGAAGATATGGATATAATGTTGGAGATGGGAATTAATGCACTGAGGCTGGCACATTATCAACATGCTGAAAAAGTTTATGATTTGACTGATTCTGCTGGTTTAATTGTGTGGGCAGAATTACCATGGGTAGGTTCACCAGGAGGTTTTTTCCCAGGATCCAATGGATATGAAGATACAGAGGAATTCAAATCCAATGCAATACAACAACTCCATGAATTAATCAGACAAAACTTCAACCATCCTTCCATTGTGATATGGAGCATTTTTAATGAGATTCAAAATCCTGAGGAGGCCCAACCTACCGAATTTATTAAAACCCTGAATTCAATTGTAAAGAAGGAAGATCCATCAAGACTTTCTGTTGGTGCAAGCATGCTGAACCCGGAGAAAAACCCCAATATCCACGAGCACACAGACATAATCGCCTGGAACAAATACTTTGGATGGTATTATAAGGAGCCAAATGGTATGGCTGATTTTCTGGATAATGCCCATGCTAAATTCCCGGAATACAAAATTGGAGTAAGTGAATATGGAGCAGGTGGAAGTATTTACCAGCATAGCAATGAACTGAAAAGACCAAACCCCATGGGCAGTCCTCACCCGGAAGAATGGCAATCATATTACCATGAAGAACATTTGAAAATTTTTGATGAACGGCCATTTATTTGGGGCACTTTCCTTTGGAATATGTTCGATTTTGGTTCGCATTTCCGAAGAGAAGGCGATCATTCTGGGATAAATGACAAAGGCATGGTCACCTATGACAGGAAGGTAAAAAAGGACGCTTTTTACCTCTATAAAGCCAATTTATCCGAAGAACCTTTTGTGCATATTACTTCCTCAAGATTCATTTTCCGCAAAGAGGAAAATACTTCGGTAAAAGTTTATACCAACCTTTCAAATGTTTCTGTAAGTGTTAATGGGGAATTTCTACCTAAAAAGTCTCCGGAAAAAGGAATTATAGTTTGGGAAAATATTAAGCTAAAGCCTGGTAACAATGGTATAATTGCAAAAGCCGAAAAAGATGGTAAAGTTTATCTCGATGATTGTACATGGGTATTAGAATCACCTTACAAGGGCATGAACATGATGATTAAGATCATGGACCTGATCAATTATGCCACTCAAATCGCATTAGCTGGATTTTCTCTGGTTATTTTAATATGGTTTTTCGGAATTAGGAAATTAAAGAAATCTCAGAAATTCCCAAAATTCCTCCTATGGATATTGGTCATTTTAATCTTGTTAGGCTCTACATTTATTTTAGTTTTTCAATTTTTAATGAATCAGGTGATGGGATCTTAGATCATTAGAAAGCAGGGTAATTCATAAAATTTTCTTGCTTTTCTTTACCTCGTCAAAACCACATAATCACTAATCAGGGTTTTAAAAAACTTGACTTTTGCCTTATCCGATTTTATTTGTTCATTGAGATTCAGGTTGGCTTCTACTTTTTGGTAAAGTAGATCAAGAGACTCTCTTTGGGCTTTGTTGGGGAATTTATTTACACGATCCAAAGTATTTTTTATGAGTAACATCTGCTCATCATTAAATTTCTTTACTTCCGGATAAGTCGGTTCATAATCATCCTTCGACTGAATTTTTAACACATCTTTTAAGGATAGTTTGAGATTGGGCTTCAACTTTACAATGGCAGTTCCAGCTATAATATCTCCTAAGCGTTGTTTATTATCCGAAGAGCTAACAAGCAATGAAGCCAGCGTTCCAATTGAAAAATAAATGTCTATCATCCTGAAAACCCACCGGACAGTAAAATCACCTAATTTGGGTTCATCCCCATTTATTTTTATAATTTTAATATCTAGCGCCTTTTTGCCAATCGATTGTCCATTGGTGATATTTTCATTAATAAGGGTATAAAAAAAGAAAATTGGGGCACCTACAAAATAAAATACCAAATCAGAAGATTCTATAAATAAAGAAAAGAAAGCGCTAAGAATTAGCCAGCTAATTATTATTATTACAAAATCAATTAAAAATGCGAATATACGGTCTGATAATAAAGCCAACTCATATTGGATGATCACATTCTGAGTAGTATTAATTTCTATTTTTTGCATATTTTTTATAAAGAACCTTTAAAAGAACAACTTACTTGTAACGGTTTTTAAACTAAATTATCTAAAGCAAATTATAATGAAATTTGATTTACAACCCGTTTCCTGTTTTATAAAAAACCGAAAAATCAGGCCTTGGTATACTAAATGAAAGAAACAGATTTCATAAATCAAAATAAAGATAAGTGGCAGGATTTTGAAAAAGTGCTCAATGCCGAAATTAAAAATCCTGAAAAACTAAGTGAGGTATTTGTACAAATTACCGATGATCTCTCCTATGCGCGCACTTTTTATCCAAATCGGTCTGTAAGATTCTATCTAAATAATCTTGCCCAAAAAGTTTTTTACAACATCTATAAAAATAAAAAGGAGAAAAAAAGTAAGTTAATTTCCTTCTGGGTGGATGAACTTCCCAGTATCATTTTTCATTGTAAAAAAGAGCTGCTAATTTCCCTCATTGTATTTACACTTGCGATGGGAATTGGAGTTTTATCCTCTGCCCATGATCCTGAATTTTGCCGATCAATTCTTGGAGATGATTATGTGGATATGACTATTGCCAATATAGAGAAGGGTGACCCAATGGCTGTCTACAAGCAAAGAAATGAACTGGATATGTTTTTGGGAATTACCCTCAATAATATTTTGGTAGCCTTCCGCACTTTTGTATCAGGGTTGGTTTTTGCTATTGGCTCTATCGGAATTCTTCTTTTCAACGGAATAATGGTAGGCAGTTTTCAGTATTTTTTTATTGAAAAGGGATTATTCCTGGAATCATTTCTCACGATCTGGCTCCACGGAACATTAGAAATTTCAAGTATAGTTATTGCTGGTGGTGGTGGAATTGTGATGGGTTCTGGCCTGGTATTTCCAGGCACCTACTCCCGTATGCAGGCTTTTCAGATTACCGCAAAAAAAGGTTTGAAAATACTCATTGGAATTGCCCCTATTTTGGCATTGGCTGGTTTTATTGAAGGTTTCTTCACACGATATACGGACGCTCCAGATTTCATTAGATTTGCTGTAATTCTTGTTTCCTTTGCCTTCATTGTAGGTTACTTTATCTATTATCCATTTCTTCTATATAAAAAAGGAAGAATTATTCCTGAAAAAGTAGAGGAAGAGGTTTCCCAAAACTCTTATACGCTATCAAGTCTGCAAAATGAAATTAGGGCGAACAGCGGGATAATTACTGATGTACTTTTGCTGTTTAAAAGAAATATAAGAGCCATTTTAAAATGGAGTTTTATCGTAGCTATTGGATATACTTTTTGCTTTGAGTTAATCAATAAAATAGCTGCCATAGACTACTTTGCCGACAATAACCTTTTTGCTGCGATCATCGAGATTTTTGATTATGACATGCTCAGATTTGGTGTATTACCAAAACTCGTTTTAAACACTTTAATGATTTCCATTGGAATTGCATTTGTTTTCGGAATATTAAATAAAAAAATAGTTCACAAAGATCAAAAGATTAATTTAGTTTCATTTTTAATTGAACATAGCTATAAATTCCTAATTGCAGGGATTCTTGTAAACCTTATAATATTCCTAGGAATGGAATTAATCAATTCACTTTACTTTTTTGGATTTTTATTCTTTATAGTAATTTATATTTCTGTAATCCCAATTCCATTTTTGTGGGTATTTGTTGGAATAAAAGAGAATAACGGATTATTAAAAGATCAATCCAACACCATCGCAATTATTAAAGGCAATTATAGCCGACTATTAGGGTTGTCAATTATCCTTACTTTTATTTCAGCCTTGTTTTTGATACTTATAGGTACACCATTTTTAATTTCATATTTTGAGTTTGTAAACTATAATTTTTTAAGTGAAGGAGAAGGCTCTTCGGTTCCCAAATATATCAATATGACTTTAGCCATTTTTGCTACCAATATTGTCATTACTTTCAGTGCATTTGGAAACAGCCTGATATACTTTTCCTTTTTGGAAATAAATCAGGCTACAGGACTCAAAGATAAAATCAACCAACTTTTTATTTAAAAGATTAATTCGTGCTAATGAAAATTAGAAATTTCAATATTTATCTCACTTTAGTGATCCTTCTTTATTTCCACCTTGGTGTATTCGGTCAGGTGATAGAGGATGAAGTTTATCTAAAAAAGGATATTGAAATTAAGAAAGTGGACGAGAAAACCTGGCAGGAAGTTATTTCAGGGATGGATTTTGAGGGAGATCAAAAGAAAAAGAATATGATCGAATCCTCAGATAAAGACGGCAAAAGAAAAGAAAACGCAAGGGAAGTTTCCGATGCGGAATATTCAGGTCAAATTAATAGTCCAATTAACTCTTCTCTCCTGGAGGCTTTCAAATTCATTTTTATAGGAATTGCTGTGGTCATTATTGTTTTTCTTTTATTTCAGATTATCAAAGGCACTTCCAATATTTCACTAAATACAAAAATCAACAATGAGGATGAAGTGGGAATTGAAGAATTAAGTCATGAAATGCCCAGGTCAGAACTGGAAATTGCCTTGGATGAGGCACTTAAACTTAAGGACTTTCGGAAAATTATCAGGATTTATTATTTAATCAGCATTAAGGAATTATCTGAGCGAAACCTGATTAAATGGAAAAAAGACAAAACCAATTATAACTATATTGATGAAATAAGAGGAAAAAATGGTCTGGAGCCATTCGAACCACTCACTATTTTATTTGAGTGGGCATGGTATGGAGATCAAAAACCAGAGGAATCCAAATTCCGAAGTGCGGAAAATCTTTATCAATCCTTATTAGAAAATTTAAAACAATATCCATCAGGTGAATAAAAACCAGAGATTATATCTAATTATCGGTGTAATTATCTTTGCTATTGGAGGATTCTTTTTTCTCAATTATAGCAATGAAAAAAGATATTCCTGGAAAGAAACCTACAAGATTGATGAAGTTCAGCCCTATGGTTCTTTTGCCGCTGCAGAATTATTGAAGTCTTTGTATCCCGATTCTGCTTTTGTAGAAATCAATAGATCCGTAAGCAAAGAGTTGGTGATGGATGAAACAGGAAATAGCAATTATATTTTCATTGGAGCAAACTGTTATTTATCCACCTCAGACATTGACACTTTACTAAGCTTTATGATTCAAGGAAATAATGTATTTATTTCCTGTAAATCTACACCTTCAGGTTTATTAGATACCATTTTCAGCTATCAGTATTGTTATGATAATTATAGTTCATTTGATATGTGGGAGGACACTATTGATTACCTTCCTGAAGAATTAAATCTAATTACAGATTCTGTAATTACCACAAACTTTTATCATGAGGAATTAAAAAGGGAAGAGAACTACAAATTTAAATTAAAACATCCCAATAAATATTCCATGTACGCCACTGCACCTTATTTTTTCGATTCTGCTGATTGTTACACTCCTATAAGTAAGTTGGGATACATTAATGACCATACCCTGAATTTTATTAAAATTAGCTATGGGAATGGAAATCTTTTTTACCATACTCAACCTGTATTTTTCACCAATTATTTTTTGAGGGAAAAGGAAGGATTGGAATATTTCGAGAAATCTGTTTCTCATCTCAACAAAGGAAAAATATTCTGGGATGAAGCCAGCAAAATCCCTTTACAATACGATGATTTCAACAAAGCCAGAAGCCCTTTATCATTTATTTTAAGCCAAAAAAGTTTGAGATGGACCTGGTACATGTTAATTGTTTTGGTCATTATTTACTTATTAGTTTTTTCCAAAAGGAAACAGAAAATCATCCCCTATGTACCTGCACCGGCCAATTCTTCCATCAGTTATGCGAAAACAATAGGCCGATTATATTTGGGACCAGGCGGTCATAGAAAAATCATTGCTCTCAAAATGAAAATGTTTTTGGATCATTTGAGAACCAGATACAATATTCATTTGCATGAAATGAATGAGCATGAAATAAAGCTTATTAGCGGGAAATCGGGTATTGAGCAAAAGGAAGTTCAAGACATTTTTGATAAATTCGAGGCATCAAAGAAAATTGAAAAAGTAACTGATGATTTTCTTATTAAATTTTATAAAGCCATAGAAAGTTTTTATAAGCATTGGAAATAAAGTATTATTTAAGATTTAAGTACCAGTACTATTTAATATTGAGTGTTCTCATTTCATTATCAAATAGTTCTAGCAATTTTAAGTACATTTAACTCTGCACCACTACCTAATATATAAAAATGGAGGAAATAACAGATAACAATCCAGAAGAGAACAACTCAGATTCAATTGAAAATACATCAGAAAAAAGTCCA
>JAHQVQ010000244.1 GCA_019634305.1 Flammeovirgaceae bacterium
ATTAACTTCGGTAATATTTCCATCCATATCACAAATAACAATACCTTCACTGCTTGAATCAAACAGTTTTTGATACTTCAACTCTGTTTTCCTAATCTGAAATTCAGCCTTTTTTCTATTGGTAATATCTTTTACCGCAACTACTCTTACCCATTGCCCTTTATAATGAATATTTCTTGATTGAATTTCAACAGGGAAAATATGACCATCTTTTTTTATTCCTTCAATTTCATAAGGAAGGGTATATTCTAATGAAATATTTTGATTTACTAGAGGATGCCATTTTTCAGGGATCATCATTTCTATTATATTCTGCCCAATTGCCTCTTCTTTTTCATAACCCATCATTTCAGAAAATCGGGCATTCATATCTAATACAACTCCATTGTGGTGTATCACGATGCCTTCAAAAGTAAGTGACGATAACTTACGATACCTCTCTTCACTTTCTTTCAGTGCTAATTTTCTATCCTGTTTCTCTGTAATATCCCTGATGATTCCGTTAATCCCCAGGAAATTATTTTCACTATCCTTCAGAATATTCAAATTCATGGAAACAAATTTTTTATTTCCATCCTTTGTTTTAAGGTAAGTTTCAAAATTTTCGGCTGCCTTATATTCTTCTAAAATTTTAACAACTTCTATTTTGTTCTCAGGTAGAATTATGATTTCAGAAGCTTTTTTCCCAATCAATTCCTCAGGTGAAAACTGTAAAACTTCTTTTACTGAAGGACTTACTAATTGAATAATCTCATCTTTATCAAGATGAATGTATATATCAGAGATAGTCTCAAAAACATTTTTAAAAAGGTTATTCCCATTTTCTCCATTTTTAGATAATGGAATTGGTTGTAGGATTTCAGAAATCCGTCCTGAAGTGCCAATTAACTTTCCCTTATCAGATGTTACTCGAGACAAATTACATATAAATGAGCTGGATAAGGGAGTGTCAGAATTAAGTTTACAGTCCAAACTAAAACTTGATAATTCCCCTTTAAGCAATCTCCGGAAATCTATCAAAAAACTATCCCTAATATCCTCTGTAAATAATTCATAAACCGGTTTATTTTTCAATTTACCTTGTTCTATCCCAGTAATATTTACCCATGCCTCATTAATAGCAATCAAGTTGCCTTCTGCATCAGTTTCAAAAAGGATGTCTTTTATTTGATTTAAATATGAAAAATTCACAAGGTTGTATTTTGAAGAAGGGAAGAAATAATTTTTCTTTTTTTCTTCCATAACCATTTGGTTTAAAACAAACTAATTCTCAATAATAAAAATCTTAGGGCTTAATTAAATCATACTAAATAATCAGGTTTCAGTGGGCCCATTAGGCTGGATAAAAAAACTTTAATAAAAACCACTAATGCTTAAACATTAATTTTGAATAAATTAATAACATGAAGAGTAGTTGCAAAAAATAAGGTTAGTTTGTAGAAATTAGAGAATGGATAAATCAATAATTATTGTCAAAAAATCTCTCTCATTGCTAAATTTATAAAAGTTTTTAATACAAAAAAACACCAAAGACAAAACCTTTGGTGTTTTTTTACTATTTCAGTAGAAGTTTCTAAATTGCTTAGTCAGCCAGACGTTACTGAGCATTTTCTTTTTAAATTTTAAACCAGTCCATAAAAGTGATTATTTCATCCTCCACTATAAATCCATTTTCATCTCCTAATTTTTTATGTGCTTCAGTTCCCATATCGAAAGAAGCATAACAAAAGCCAGCTATTTTAGATAAACAAACGCTTTTATATCTTGCTTCTTTTCTGAGAATAAGGTAAAATATCCGATTATTACCAAACCAAATACTTTTCTTCCTATAATCAGTTTTTTTCAAATTTGACTTTAATTTTAAGGTCTTAAAATTTACCTGAGGGAAAGTACCCGAAATTAGGGCATAAAAAAACAGTCAATCTGATTGATACAAATTGACTGTTTATTAATGTTTTCAAAATAGTATTAAGAAGCTACAGAAGCTGATTTTGGAGGTTGAGCCATTTTAATAGTACCATTTTTTGCCAATTCCCGCTGCATTTGTTTTACCGTTTGGGAAGAACCATCAGGGCTCCAGCCAGGAGGACCAAAAACATACATAAATCCCTCTTTAAAATTTCTTGCCTTTTTTAAATCAAGCCATATATGCTTGTATTCGTGGGAAACAATCACTAAAGGATTATAAGAATTTGGCGGGTGAAGTACACCAAAATGTACTTCCTTATCATCATCAAGGTCTTTGAAAGTCCCGAATACTTTATCAAATAAATTTAGATAACCACCATGATTTTTATCTAAATACTCTAGATCGGAAGAATGATGTACGTGATGGTGTTTATGGGTATTCATAAACTTTTCAATAAAACCTAATCTGGGAATAAACTTGGTGTGCAATTGAAATTGCCAAAGGGCCTGAATTGCCAAACATGTAGTCACCATTACAGGGTGGAATCCTATTGCAGGAAGATATAACCAAAATATAGGCTTGTAAAATAAAGTTACCCAACCATTTCTAAGACCTGAGCCTAAATTAAAATTATCGGAAGAATGATGCACAACATGTGCTGCCCATAAAACCCTTACAGTATGACTCAATCGATGATACCAATAATAATTAAAATCATCAAGCACCTGGCAGATAATCCATATATACCAGGCCCAACCGAAGGCGGCATAACCCATGATATTTGTCCTTACGCCATCTACTTCAGGATTAAAAATTTCGTAAATAATAAAAAATACAGTGAATGAAGCCGCTTTTGTGAAAATGGCCAAAACCACTGCACCAGCACCCATTGAGGTACTTGCAGCAAAATCTTTCCATTGATACAGTTCCTTATCGTATTTCAGACTAAAGAAAATCTCGGCAATAATTAATAAAATAAAACAGGGTACTCCGTAAATAAGTGGATTGGTGATCTCCATTTTGACTCGTGTAGTTAAAAAAAAGGCTAATCTAGCTTAAAAAACTCAAGAATGTAAGATTTATTAGTCTATACTTCTGTTTTTTTAAAAAATTTTTATTTGATTAAAAAAAAGGATATTCTTATCTAATTCTACTTTTAGCTAATTTTTATTTACAGGCCTATGCTTTTTCGAAATCATAAATCCAATTTATTCTTTATTTCATAATTTCCTTGTTTTTGAAATATTCTATAATCCCATAAACCAAAAATGGGATCCATCAGAACCCCATTATTTAAGTTTATTAAGCCAATCAAATAATTATTCAGGAACAATTACCTTAAAAAATGAATCAGTTAGAAAATATTCTCCATCTTTCACCCACACTCTTAACTTGTAGAATTCTTAATCCACTTACATCCAAATCTCCACTAAACCAACTCGAATACTCACCATTATCATATCGCTTAATGCAATAATTCTGATTCGGAAATGGCTACATCCATAGATTGAATCTTATTAAAACTACTCACCTGAACAAGTTTCCACATTCCATCTTCTCTTTCCAAGATTCTACTCTTTCTTATTTGTTGAGGTTCCGTACTATTAACTGCTTGATTCTCCTGATCAAAAGTTACTAAGGCCATATCACCTGATATTTTCACTTTAAAAATTTTCCTGTCCATCTCATGATTTTCAATGGAACCAGGATTATTTTTAATATGCATTGCAACAAATTTTTCAAATGAAGCCCATTTATCTACATTTACAAAGCTATGTGAGGTATAATCCTGATGTGCCCATCAGCTTAAAACCTTGTCTAAATCTCTTTCATAAAAAACCTTGGTTTCATCATTTATGGCTTGGATGATAGCTTCCTCATCAGTAAGAACTATTCCCCTTTTTGAGTAAAACTTTTGGAAACAGTGAAAATCACTAAAATTGACAAAGTAAAATAGGTTTAAGTAAAAAAATAGAGTCGATAATAGAAATATGGTATTCCGTAGGATGGATAGGCTGGTTAAACTCTATTCTAATCGAAAGGAAAAGTTTTGAATATTTTTTAATGAAGTTGAAATTACCCAAAGAGGGTAATTTCTAAGTTAAAACACTTGTTTACAGTCAATTAACTCTTATAATTAAAAAACGAGATAGATTTGTTTTAACATTGTTATATACCTTAATCTGCAATTAAGTAGTAATTCAAAATTAACTGTGTATTATTTTGCCGTAAAATACTGATAGAGAGATTACTATTTCTCGGAAATAATAGTACCCAGTGTAGAACACTGGTGCTTAAAGTTTATGAATAGCAATCATTTCATTTGAAAAGATTTGGTAGAGCACATTTTAACTGATAAATCAACATTTCCTATTTTTTGGCCAATTCAATGCAAAAGATCTTCAAAGTTGCTTGTAAAAAAAATTCCAGTAAATTTAGGCTACTATTACTGAACTAAACAGTTGATTTTTTTCCCTTATGATGATTACAACCGAAGCCTCTCTTCATGTGAGTGATGTATTCATTTCTTATTCCAGAAAGAATCTGGCTTTTGCCTCAAAGCTTTACAAACGCTTAACAGAGGAAGGTTTAGAAGTTTGGTTCGATCAGGAAGATATTCCGGCAGCTGTTGATTTTCAGCATGAAATTGAAGTCGGAATCAACCGTTCTCACAATTTTATTTTTATCATTTCTCCGGATTCCGTTATTTCTCCTTATTGCAGGCTGGAAATAGAACATGCTGTAAAGCAACAAAAAAGAATAATTCCCATTCTCCTCATTGAGCCTGAAGGAAAATTATTTGAGGCCATAAACCCGGTAATTAAAAAACTTAATTGGATTGTTTTCAGGGAAGATGATTTTTTATTTAATGAAAAGTTTCTGGAACTTATTAATAAATTAGAATCAGAAAAAATTTACGTACACACCCACACCAAAGTCCTAATTCAGGCCCTGAACTGGGAAGCCCACCAAAAAAGACCTGAATTTCTGATCATAGATGAAGAAAGACTTGTAGCTGAAGAATGGTTAAGGAAAATCTACAAAACGGAACAACCTCCTTGCATTCCCACTGATTTGCAATACGAATTTATTTGCGAATGTGAGAAACAGGCCAAACATGGCATGACTGAAGTTTTTATCAGCTTTTCTCCAGACCAGAAAGAAATAGCAGATAATATAGGGAAAGTCCTGATGCGGAATAGTTTCACCATTTGGATTAACAGGGCAGAAGTAAATGTAGATGATGAATTTTTATTGGAAATTATCAATAATGGCATTGAAGAAGCTGATAATTTCATTTTTTTAGTTTCTGAAAAATCTCTGGAATTCGGTAGGTGTCAAAACGAACTTCAGTATGCCCTGGACTTAAACAAAAGAGTAATTCCCATTATCACTGGAGAAGTTGATTTAAATAATCTCCCAGCCAAAATACGAAGTCTGGATTATATCAACCTCAAGTCAATTGATTATGAAAATAATCATGACTTGTTTTTAAAAGAAATTGACAAATTACTTTTAACCTTATATAAAGATGCTCATTATTATGAAGAACACAAGGAGTATCTGGTAAGGGCAATGTATTGGAAAAAGCAACAACAAAACTCAAGTATTTTACTAAATGGCCACCATCTGAGTAAAGCTAAAGCGTGGTGTTCAGAAGGATTAAAGAGAAAGGAACATCAGCCAGTTTCTCTACATCAGCAATTTATAGAAGCAGGAGAAAAACATGCAATTTCTGCTGAAATTGAGGTTTTTATTTCCTATTCCAATAAGAATTTCGATTTTGTCTCAAAGCTCAACCGTGACATTCAGTTCAGTGGAAAAACTACATGGCTCGATCAGGATTATATTCCAAAAGGTGCAGATATTAAGGAAGAAATTTTTAAAGGAATAGAAGCTGCTGACAACTATTTATTCATTATTTCCCCTTCTTCTGTAGCTTCTAAGTATTGCCAGGAAGAGGTAGCCTATGCCGCTAAACTCAATAAGAGGTTTATAGTAATAAAGTACAAATCCGTTGATCCTAAATCCCTTCCTGAAAAAATCGCAGAAGTAAACTGGATAGACTTTGAGGCAGGTAAAAGTAATTACCCTGAAAGTTTCAGCAATCTGATCAGGGTGCTGGATACTGATAAAGAGCATCTTCATCAATATAACAAATGGGCAAGGCAGGCACTAGAATGGGAAAGGAATAACCATAACACCGAATTTCTCCTTAGGGATAATGAATTTACAATGGCCTCGGCATGGCTTATTCAGGCAAAAGAGGAAGACAAAAAACCTTCTCCTTCAGATTTACAGAAAAAATATATTCGCGAAAGTGAGAAGGCAATTAATCTAAAACAGAGGCGATATAAAAAGCGAATCAGAGCGCAGAGAATCGTAATTTTCTTTCTTATTTTATCTTTGGGTGCAGCAGGATATTTTGGTTTTACTTTAGAATTAGCCAAGGAAAAATCAGAAGAAAGTGCCCTAGAAGCTTTCCGATTAAAAGAAGAAGCTATTAAAAAACAGGAAGCCTTAGAAAAGCAAAAACAAAGACTAGATTCCCTTCAGGTTTTAAATGAAAAATTAATAGCAGAATTCAGAAAACCTCAAAATTCCCGAAACCAGCTATTGATAAGAGAATTACTAAATATCACAGATTCTATCTCCACAAAAATTGCTGCTAATGAATCTGAAAACCTTGCCAAGCAAATTGATGAACAGAAGGCAAAGGAAAAAAAACATGAATTTCATGAAGGATTGGCCATTTTCGAAAAAGACAATAAATACGGTTTTCTTAATGAAGATAAAAAAATAAGGATTCCCGCTATTTATGATGATGCTGGTATTTTCAGTAGTGGTTTGGCAAGAGTAAAACAAAAAGGGCTGTGGGGTTATATTAATACAGAAGGAAAAATAACGATCCCATTACAGTTTGACCTTGCTCGAGATTTCCTCGGTGATTCTGCCAGTGTCAGAAGATTTAATACATCCTATCAGATCAATCCTGATAATCAATGTTTATCAAACTGTGGTTTACTTAAGCAAAATGAAAGATTAGAAATGATTCGTAAAGAATACGAGGACATAGGCACGGGTTTTTATGAAGGTTTTTTAAGGGTAAAAAAAGATGGCAAATGGGGATATATTAATGAAAATAAAGAAGCGGTAATTGATTTTCAATTTGATGCAGCTGAAAAATTCAATAATGGTTTAGCCAATGTGGTAAAGAAAAAAAGGGAACAAATAATCAATTACAATGGCGTATGTCTGGAAAATTGTCTGGACCAAATTCAAAACCTTCAAAGAATAGAAGGAAATGAAAATATTCCCAATTTCCTTTTCGGTAAATATGAAATTACTAACAAAGAATTCGTCAAGTTCTTAAATGAAAGACAATTGGAACCTGAAGCCATAGAAGACTGGATTGACCTTGAACCATTAGATATTAATAAGCAAAGACAACAATTTATTTTTTGGGAAAATGGACTATTTCAAATTAAATCTGACGGTGCATTAAAACCCGCTTGTTTTGTGAGTTGGTTTGGCGCACAGGAATATTGTAAATGGGCTGGAGGAAGACTTCCCACAAAAGAAGAATGGTTTTTTGCAGCAAAAGGAGGTAATCAATCCAAAGGCTTCACTTTTGGAGGCACCAATGATCAGAATGAAATAGTTTGGTTCCAGGGAAGAGAAAAATCCTTAACTGATGTAAACAATAATAACTTCCCTGCCAATGAGCTCGGATTGTATCACATTTCGGGTAATGTCTGGGAATGGTGTGAAAGTAACCTGGCTGAAAAAGCTTTGTTAAAAGGAGGTAGTTTTGGTTCAGGAATAAATCAATTCAAACCTGGATACGAAAAATTAGAATCAAAATACAGTATGAATGAGTATTTTGGATTTAGAATAGTAAAGGATCTTAAAAATTGAAATTCGGAGTTTATCACCAGCAATAGTTTTGATATCAGAATAGGGAAAAATGAGTTCTTTAAGTTTCTTTTCATTTCTTACTTCTAATACATTTGAAGGATTCCTAATATAAGTAAACAGAAACCTTATATTCATCTCCAAGTAAAACAACTCATAACCATCTGTATACCAAATATTTAAATCAATTAATTGTATTAAATTTTCCCTAATTCCTTATCATCCCTGCCTTCCCCCCCATTGACCCAATGCAACTTTTAGTTTACTTTTACTTTCAATCATACATACAAAGCGGGGTAAATATTTGAATTACCCACCTACTATCAAACAAATTTAACTGAAACCAGCAATGCGAAAGCCAGCAAAATTTAATGGATTAGATTCTATTATCCAGTCAATCTTTACTTTAAAGAACTTTCATTATTTCTTGTCCATATTTTGGTTAATTTTTCTGCTTCACGGTGAAATTCATGGTATTGGAAAAGAAACCTATTTTGATCCGGAAAACCCACCAAAAGTAGAGATCATTCTCCCAAATGACAGTATGATTGTCTATGGAGATTATGTTGAAATTCTTTACACTATTTCAGGAGATTCAGCAGATTATGCAAGAATTAAACTTACGCTGGACTACAAGAATAGTGTAAACACGAATTCAATTACGGGGAAGTTTATCCGACCAAGATTAGATACGGGATACCACCATGCAAAACTCGAACTTTTAGATGCTGAAAATAATCCATTGGCCAACCCTGAATCCAGTGTAGAAATAACTTTTTATCTTGAAGAAAAAATCCCAGTTCCTGAAAACCTTTCAGCCAATCTTACCGATCCATACCACTCACAAATTACCTGGGAAAAGGTTCCAGGATTAATCGACTATTATTTAATAGAAGAAGCAGATAGCATCAATGGCATTTATACAGTTTTGGACAGTGTAACGATACAGGAAAGTAGCTATATTCACCATGTTCCAAATCCAGAAACAATTCATTTCTATAGGGTAAAAGCTATCTATCAGGAATTAGAATCTGAATATTCTACAAGTGATTTCATAAAAACAAATGGATTACCTCAAATGGAGAGCTTTTCAAAGACAATTGAGGAAGATAGTATTTTAAGTTTTTCCAAAATTGATTTTACAAATAATTTCTCAGATCCAAATCTGGATAGCTTAAAAAGTATAAAAATTCTAAGTTTGGTTGAATATGGACAATTTTTAGAAAATGGTAAATCAGTTGGGATACTTTCTGAAATTGGAATCGAGCAGCTAAACAAACTTACTTTTCAAGCAGATGAGAACTGGTTTGGGGGATTGTCTATTCCAATTAGTTTTTCAGATGGAATACATTATGCCAAGGATACAGCCTGGATAAATATTGCTGTTACGTCAGTAAATGATGCACCCACCCTACTTTTCCTAGACAATTTAGAATTGGACGAAAATAATGAACCCGGCAAGGTGATCGGGCATTTTTCAGCTCAGGATGTTGAAGATGACAAGCTAGTATTTTCCCTTGCCAAAACTGAAGATTTTATACATTTCAAAATTAAAGATGATCAACTCCTCGCTTTAGACTCATTCGATTATGAAGTAAAAAACATTTTTACCATTACCACTATTGTAAAAGACCAAAATGGTGGAGAATTGATGAAATCATTTGAAATTAAGGTAAATAACCTTCAGGAAAATACTACAAATGATACACAAGAGCCTCAAATTCCAACTGGAATTAATGATTTCCAAGAACTGAGTGGAGTTTCAATTTATCCCAACCCATTCACCAACAGAATAAACCTGGAGATAAATAATGATTTAAAAGGTCAACTTCAAGTTTTAATAATGGATTTGACAGGAAAAATCATTTATCAGAATGAAATAGAAAAAAGTGAGTTCAACACATCCAAATCATTTGATTTCTCTGAAATGAATCCAGGCCTTTATATTGTGAAAATTTCTAATTTGAAATATAGATTCGTAAGTAGGATTTTAAAACAATAATAAAACACTAAATTTTTATTTGTTTAAAGTTCCAGAATTCCATTCTGGGTACAACTAAATGGAGAAATTTCATTTCATTATCAAATAGTCAAACTCCAAGAATCC
>JAHQVQ010000245.1 GCA_019634305.1 Flammeovirgaceae bacterium
AAAGCCCCGCTGAAATTCGCGCATCACATCGGTTGGGAAATTATTGAGTACGGCGCCATCGACCAGCACTTCGCCATCATCGATAACGGGCGCTGGTTGCAATTCAATTACCGGGTGCTCGACCAGGTAAAGAAAACGAAAAGAGGTGTATTGGAAAGGTTAAAATTTCTTGCCATTACCGCTTCCAACCTTGATGAATTTTTTATGATCAGGGTCGGTAGTTTGTACAATTATATAGATTATGAAAAGCAAAGACTTGATTACTCTGGATTAAGAGAAGAACCTTTTAGAGCCACTTTGCTGGAAGGACTACATGAGTTTGTTGCAGAACAAAACAATATTTTCGCCAAAGAATTATCTCCACTTTTTTCAAAAGAAAACTTTAGTGTATCCTTCATAAAAGATCTTTCCACAGGAGAAAAAGATGAAGTTTCTGCCTATTTCAAAAAGACGGTTTACCCTATGCTCACTCCAATGGTGTCCGATAATTACAGGACTTTTCCATTGCTAATGAATAAGGTGCTATTTTTTGGAATTGTTACTATGGACGAATTTGAGGGGAAAGAACAAAAGAAAATCTCTTTTGTTCAGATTCCTCAGAACCTACCTAGGTTCTACGAAATTTTCAGGGAAAATGAAATCATTTTTGTACCCATAGAGGAAATCATACGAGACAACATTCATAAATTATTCAGGAATGTAGATATTCTTTCTTCTAACCTGATGAGAATTACCAGAAATGGCGATTTTACGCTGGAAGAAAGTGAAGATATTGAAACCGATTTTATTGAAGAGCTTAAAAGGAAACTTAAAACAAGAAAAACGGGGAGAGTTGTTAGGCTGGAAATTGAGTCTAATGCGTCCAAATGGATGATAAGGAGACTGATGGATATTTGGGAAATTGACACTTTCAACCTCTTTGAAAACAATAAATTATTGGACCTTACCGGCTTGTGGCAAATTATTAATCACAGTGCCTTTAAGTATAATTTGCCCCCTTCTAAAAAGCTGGTTGAACCGCTAACCATGCGGGATTTACAAAATGAAAGCATCTTCCAGACCTTTAAGAAAAGGGACATTCTGCTGCATCATCCGTTCAATTCCATTGAACCACTGCTCAAATTAATAGAAACAGCAGCTGAAGACCCTAATGTTTTAGCTATAAAAATCACTATTTATCGATTGGCTAAAGATTCTAGAATTACTACAGCTTTATTGAAGGCGGTAGAAAATGGGAAACACGTATCAGCTCTATTTGAAATAAAAGCCAGGTTCGATGAAGAAAACAATATGGGAGAAGCTAAAAAGCTTCAAAATGCTGGATGTTTTGTGATTCATGGTATTGGTACTTTGAAAACCCATACCAAAATGCTTTTGATCGTAAGAAAGGAAGGGGAAAAAGTGACCAGATATGTGCATATGGGAAGTGGCAACTACAATGAAGATACTTCCAAACTCTATACAGATATTGGTTTTATTACCACCAAAGATTTTTATGCCAATGATGTCTCCGAATTTTTCAATGCGATTACTGGTCATTCTCATCCAAGGAAATATGATTATCTCCTCACTGCTCCGGCAGATATGCGTGGGCAATTGTTAAACTTAATTGAAAAAGAAGCCAAAAATGCCAAAGCTGGCTTGCCTAGTGGCATCATCCTGAAAATGAATTCTCTACAGGATGATAAAATTATTGACGCTTTATATAAAGCTTCTGGTGCCGGAGTTCAGATAAAATTAATCGTTAGGGGTATTTGCTGTATCAGACCTGGAAGGAAAAACCTGAGCGAAAACATTGCCGTAATATCTATTGTTGGTAATTTCCTTGAGCATTCCAGAATATTCTATTTTCATAATAATGAAGATCCGGCTGTTTACTGTGGAAGTGCAGATGCTATGGTAAGAAGTTTTGACAGGCGAATAGAATCACTTTTCCTCTTTGTGGATAAGAGATGCAAAAAAGAAGCAATGACCATATTAGACTTCAATCTAAAAGATAATGTAAATTCCTACCTAATGCAGGAAGATGGTAGTTATGTGAAAGTGGAGATGGAAGGGAAAAAAGCATTTGATTCTCACAAAGAATTTTACAATATTACAGATGAGGTAGTAGAAAAAACGAAGTTATTTTGATTTTTAGATTGTAATAATAATATTGCAGAAGGAGCTCAATTGTATTTTTTAGTTTTTTATTTTCTATCAAATTGTACTCCTTGCATGTATTTTGAAATTTTCGTTTGATTATTTCTAAATTCTTCTTTAGCATTTTTTCATCAAGAGGCATACTCTTGAATAAGGGCATTTTTTTTCTAGTTGTGAAAATGATTTATAACTTCCACCTGACTTTAATGCTTTCTTAAAACCAACCTACAAAAGGTAAGGGGTACAAACTTTCAAATAAGCAGTGAACTTTGTTTAGATAAATAAGTTCAATATAAAATGGAAATTACTTAACATTTATCAAAAAAGACTTATAATTCAATTATGGAGCTATTTGGTACCAAATTAAACGCAAATCAGGAGTTAAATAAAGGAGATGTTCTAATTGCAGAACCTTTTTTAAATGATCCTAATTTTTCCAGATCGGTAGTAATACTTTGTGAACATCAGGAAGAAGGATCATTTGGTTTGGTAGTGAATAAACCTGCATTGTTAAATATAGAAGAATTATCCGAACAAATTCAAGGCAATAATGATGTGTTTATTGGGGGTCCGGTGGAACAAAACACGCTTCATTTCATCCATAAGTTTGAGGAACTGGAAGGTGCAATTCCCTTAAGAGATGGAATATTTTGGGGTGGGAATTTTGAACAACTCAAGAACCTAAATGTTACTGGTCAGGTAGATAATAGTAATTGCAGGTTTTTCATTGGATATAGCGGATGGAGCCAGCAGCAATTGAAAGATGAACTGGTTCAAAATTCGTGGGTAATTTCGAGAATTGCTTTAAATTTCCTGTTTGATATTGCTCCTGAAGATCTTTGGCAAAAAACATTACGCCAAATGGGTGAAAAATATAAGATGTTATCAAATTATCCAACTGACCCAAGGTTAAATTAAATTCATTTTGTTAGTTTTGTTTTCAAATACAACCAGGAAGAAGCATGATGGAAGACAAAGAATTGGAATCTGAACAACAGTCTGATAAGGTTGAAAATGACAATAAGGTTGAAGAAAACCTAATTAATCAAGAAACTAATGAAGCCTCCGAGCAGGTTAATCAAGAAACTATGGAAAAAAAAGAAGGATTGGAGGACGAAAAAACTTCAAATCAAGAAAGTGAAGAGGTAGCTGCTGAAGAAGAAAAACAAGAACAAACTGTAGGAAAAGATGCAAGTCCAGAACCAGAAAATCTTCCGGTTTCCGCCAAATCAGAAGAAGAAGTAGAACAAAAAGATGAAGAAACAGCTGAGGTTGAAAATACTCCAGTTGCTGCCATTGAAGTGGAAAAGGAGGAAATTGTAGCAGAAAAACCTCCTGTTGAAAAAGTAGAGGAAGCAGTGGAAGAAAAAACTATATTAGAGGTAGCAGAAGAAAAGTCTGTTGTTGAAGAGAAAACGAAGGAAGAAGAGGAAGATGAACTTGATCACCTTATTGAAGAAGATTTTTCACATTATTCCCTTGAAGAATTGGCGCTTTTGAGCAAAAATCTTTTAAAAGAGGATGATATAAGAAAAGCGGATAAAATATTAAAGAAAGCTAGAATAGAGGTTGAGCATTTGCATGATACTGAGGTGGAAGAGGCTAGAGCAAAATACAAAGATGCAAACAATGGTGAAGTAGAAGGCTTTGAATATAAGAGTAATCCTTTAGCAAAAGAATTTTTTGATAATCATAAGGCTTTGCTTCAGAAGAGAAAAGCCTATTATGCCAATTTAAATAAGGAAAGGGAAAATAACCTAAAAGCAAAACAGGGAATTATTACAGAACTGAAATCATTAGTAGAAGCTACAGAACAATCTGGTAGCATGGCTAAAATTAAGAATATTCAGAAAACCTGGAAGGAAATCGGTTCTGTTCCTCAAGTAGAAGCAGAAAATCTTTATAAAACTTACAGTGCACTTTTAGATATGTTCTATGATCATAAAAGTATAGAATATGATCTGAAAGAACTGGATAGAAAGAAAAACCTAGAAACTAAATTGGAGCTTTGTGAAAAGGCAGAAGCACTTTCAGAAGTTGAAAATATCAACTCTGCTATCCAGCAATTGAATCAATTGCATGATGAATATAAGCATACTGGCCCTGTTCCTAAAGAAAAACAGGAAGAAGTATGGGAAAGATTCAAAATAGCATCTGATAAACTTTATGATAAGAAAAGGGAATTTGCGGAAGAGTACAAAAAAGTGCTGCAGGAAAATATGAAGCAGAAGCAGGAGCTTTGTTTAAAACTGGAACCTTTCCTTGCTTTTGACTCCGACAGGATCAAAGAATGGAATGAAAAAACGAAGGAACTTTTAGCCGTTCAAGAAGAGTGGGAAGCTATTGGTCCCCTTCCAAGAGAGGTTGCTAAAGATATAAACAAGCAATTCTGGGGAAACTTTAAAGGCTTTTTTGCAAACAAAAATAAGTTCTTCGAAAAACTTGAAGAAACCAGAAAAGAAAACCTTAAGATAAAAGAAAATCTGTGTGAACAAGCCGAAGCACTTCAAGATAGCACTGATTGGAATCAAGCAGCAGATCAACTTAAAAAATTACAACAAGACTGGAGAAAAGTAGGTCCAATTCCTGAGGCACAAAGAGATAGCATCTATGCCAGGTTTAAAGCTGCTTGTGACCATTTCTTTGAAAGGAAAAGAAATAAAAGATCGGAACAGGAAAAAGAATTTGTTGGGAATTTTGAGAAGAAACTTGCTGTTTGCAAGCAGATAGAAGAGCTCGCAAATCAAAATTCTGAAGATTTTGATAAACTTACCGAGCTTAAGGAAGAATACCTTGCTATTGGTTTTGTGCCTAGAAAAGAGATCAATAATATTCTAGAATCATTCATTTCTGCCATAGACCTTTTCTATCAAAACCTTCCAGGGGTTGATGATGATAAGAAGGAGGAAATGAAGTTAAAAGCCCATGTTGATATTTATAAAGAATCTCCTAATCTTCTGGCTAAACTGAGAAAGCAAGAACAAGGAATTAGGAAAAAGATTTCCCATCTTGAAAATGATATTGCTTTGTGGGAAAACAACCTTCAGTTTTTTGCCAATTCTAAGACAGCAGATAAATTGAAGAAGGAATTTAGTGAAAAAATTGATGTGGCTAATAAAAAATTAGCTGATTTAAAAGCTCAGTTAAAATTGATCAGAAAGATCAACTAGATTGATTTTAACTTAAGCACCCGTGCTCCATACCGGGTATATTAATTCCGGGAAATAGTAATCTCTCTATCAGTCTTGTACGGCAAAATAATACACGATTAATTTTGAATTACTACTTAAAATCAAAAAAAGGAGCATATTTTAAAAATATGCTCCTTTTTTAATCTATATTGAAAATTTCAAACACTTGCGCTAATATTTTTGAGGCACCTTAAAATTTGTTTCTGTCTGTGTAAAATACGGAAACTACTCCTCAAAACCTCAAAGAAGGTTATAAGGCTAATGCTTTACCACCCTTTTTATAAAGTTAATGGTTTTATCGTTCGAAAATATTTTCAGAATATACATTCCCGGATTTAAAATTTCTTCAGGGAGATATAAGTCAATTCCACCCTGGACTTCATCGAAAGTAGTTGTACTAGCATATTGCTTTCGCCCACTTGTATCAAAAATTAATACTTTAATTACCCCTTTATAAACCTTATCGAAATCTACAAACAACTGATCTTCAAAGGGATTTGGATAAACAACCAGATTAAAATCAATATCCTCCTCAATAATTGTAAAATTGAGATTATGACTTATTCCACCAACTTTGCTTATTATTCCCTCAGGAGTAACTTTAAGGGAATAAGGAGTAGTGCTTAAATCATAGGTTCCTGGATTTGGTTCCCAGACCAACTGCTGATCATTTTCAGCTTCACTAAGAAGAAACGGAGCAGATTTCGTTGAATAGTTTTTATTATCAAACACAAAACTCACCTCAGAAACTGATTCGGAAGTCACATTTGCTCTGATACTAATATTCTTGGTTCCTATTTCTTTTATATTAATGGTATCCCCTTCAGCTATTTCCTTAATATCCTCCCCTATTTCCGTATTGACTAAGGTTAATGATTCTACTGCCATTTCCAAAGGCAAATCCTCCACAATTACTGAAATCGCTTTTCTTGAACTTCCTCCCTGATCATCATTGGCCAATACATTAAATTCATAAGTCCCTGAAGTATTGTAACCAGGACTTAAAAGAAGCTTGGCACTACCATTTTTAAAATCTGAAAGTGAACCAAATGAAGGCATATCTTCCATTTTAAATGAAATAGCATCCCCATCAGGGTCTGTAGCCTCAAACAGGATTTCAATTTTTTCTCCTTCCTTTAATTTATAAGACGTTTCAAAATCCGCAAATTCAGGATTTTTATTATTTGCATTTGATAGTCTTAGCGCTTCCTCTCCCTGAGGCAGAATTTCAACAGCAGAAATCTGATTATAACCTAAAATACTTTTTAGTTCAAGGCTAATTTCCTCCTCAGTTACAGAAACATTAAAGCTTTTAACTATCGCCTTTCCAATTCCAGCATCTTTTACCACATCAAAATTTTGCAATATCAATTTATCCTGAATTTTCACATTAGCCAGTTTAGTCCCTTCATCAGAAGAATACAGGTCGGCAAAATGTAAGTGCATGGTGTATTTCCCATTCTCTACCGGAAATTTAAATAAAATAGTAGTATCCTGCTCACACCATATTTCTGATTTGTAAAGTTCGTCAAACTGGGTATTGTCAATATCTTCAACCCAATAGGCATATGAATTATAACCCGTTCCTGATGTAAGCATTGGCATTAAAGGATCAAAAACCTTTCCTTCAAATTCGCTTTGTCCGGAGATCAAACCTCCATCAAATCTATAGCTCGCAGTTGAGATATTAATATTTTCAACCAAAACATTAAAACTAATCGTTGAAGAACCTCCATTTGGTTCTTTCACTGTTATTGTAATATTTGAGACTCCTTTCGCATCCTGAACAGGAACTACGGTAAGCATATATTTACCATCAACCAGCTCAATTTTTATTGCCTCCTTTTTAACAACACCCTGATTTTCAGAAAACACATCAAAAGTAAGTTTTGACATTTCATCACCATAATCCACATCTAATTCTTCAGGCCCAAATTGAGCATTCTGCGCCAAAATTTGATCACCAATAGGCTTCATCGCCACCTTATTGGTAATACTAAAGGTTTGAATTACTTCATCAGCAGGGAGGTAATTTTCGTTTCCGGCAGAGGAAGCTTTTATTGTTACTTCCCCTAGGCCATTAAGGGTAAGTGTATTTCCATTAAGTATTGCCGGACCAGAAACTACAACAAGTGTTACTGGCAACCCAGCACTAGATTTCACACTAAGTTTTACAGTACCTTCCTCTAAAGACCTTGTGCCGATAGACCCAAATGTTATTACCTGGTTTTTAGCATCAGGGCTCTCCACAGAAAGTGCTGTAGTACCCTGAGGAACTATTTCTATACCTGAGATTTGACTAAATCCTACCAGGTTTTCAATTTCTAATTCAATATTACCATCAACAACAGAGAGTCTTTCCAGGGTATGAATAAGCGCAGCACTCTTCCCTACTCTACCAATGATATCAAAATTTGTAATTTCCTGTTTTCCATCAATAAAAACATTAAAAACTCTGTCGCCTTCACTTTCATAATGCCAATCCACAAAATGTAAATGAATAGAATAAACCCCATTCTTTACAGGAAATAAGTACTTAGTCGATTTAGTTTTTCCCCAAATTTCTCCTTGGTATAATCCATCAAACTCTGTATTAGCAATGGAAACAAAGTTACTAGAATTAAGCGCTTCACCAGTAGTCAAAAAAGGAGAGAGCGCCTCAAATGTTTTTCCATCATATTCAGATGTCCCGGACTCTAATCCTGCATCAAGCCTAAGAATACTAGCCTGAGAGTCACCTATATACACATTAATCTTTAAAGGATCTGAGGTAGATTCACCATCTGAAGCTACTAAAACAATCGCGGTATTACCCTTTTGATCGGTTGCAGGTGTAATTTTTAGCGTATAATTTAAGCCACTACCATCAACATTGATATTTGCATTTGGTATTAATTCAACATTATCACTATTTACGTCAATGGATAATTTACTGGGATCAGTTCCTAGATAATCAATAGAGATGTTTAAACCTTCAAGAGATGTATTTGTCTTAATAAATTGTTCGTCAACATTATTAAGGGTTATTTTTTTTTTTACTTCAAAGGATTGATTGACGGACGTAGGCGAGAAGTTTTTATCACCTCCCTGGCGAGCCTCTATCACCACAACTCCTGGTTCTGAAACAGTGTAGGTACTACCTTCAATACTTCCCGGTCCAGATATAATGGCAAATGAGACAGGTAACCCAGAAGATGAAATTGCTTTTAAATTAATAGTTCCTTGAGAAACAGTAACTTTTTCAGGGATTTGGTCGAAAGTTATTTCCTGGGAGAACTTGCCTTCTACAAAAGGCCAAACCTTATTTTCCATTTGCCCATACATGAACAATTTACTTGGAATAGTTGCTGCTGTACCACTCCATGGTTGGAAGGCTCCGGTATTAGACGGATTAGCAGGGTATTTCCTTGTAGTTGATTTTGATCGGGTATAAATATTTTTTATATTTTCATCCCGATAATATACATTTCCTTGTGAAACCCATGTATCCTGAATATAGTTTCCGCCACTTCCTGAGGTTGTAAATCCATCAATATTTTCACTTCCCCATTTTCTGGTATCTCCATAGGTTCCATCTATATAGAAAACAAATGCATCGATAGCTTTTTTCAGATTTTTACCTTTGACAGCTAAATCTTTATACCAAGGTTTTGATTGATTAACGGTAGGAAAAAAACGCTTTAAGTCATTATCATCTAGGGTATAATCATATAAACTATTATCAAATTTTCTAGCATAGGCGTCAGCCATAGAAATAGCATGATCCACACAGGAAGAAGAATAAGTCCAACCTGTTTCTGGATTTGAAGCTGAACCACGTTCCATATCGGAATGGGAACCGTCTGCAAAAGTACCAAATGCCACCCATTCTTTAAATGCAGTTAGTCCATTATCAATCAATTGTTGATTATCAAAAGCAATACCTACTAAAAATGAAAACCTGAAATGAGCACTTCTTCTATTATTATAAGTAGTTGAAATATGATAGGCTCCGGGTCCTCCCTCCCATAAAGCTCCTCCCCATTTTTCCTGATAGCCTCCAATTTTCGAATAATCATTGTTTTCTCTATTTGGAAATGCCGACTTTAGATTATATAAATATATTTCTTCGAAAAACACTCCTGCATCTAACAAACATTTTTTGATTTTTGCTCGGTCTTCAGTTGAATAAGATTGGGAATCCTTGGTATAGTCAAATGCCAATAACATTTTTGTACACCATTCAGCAATAAAAAAACCTGGGTTAAGATCATGAAAGCTTTCTCTACCAGTACACCAGATTGACCTATTTGAAAAATCTAAGTACTTATTAGAGGCATACCATAATAATTCGGTTCTAACAGGGTCACTGTATTTTTGATCCTTGGTTAAGAGATAAACAAACCCAGCATCTAAAACACTATTAGCACCATGATCCCCTCCTGTATGGGGTCTTGGTTCCATATCGTCAATGATAGTCCGGTCAGAATAAGTATGAAGGTTTGGGATACATTTAGATTCTTTCCAATAATTTGTATACCTATCAATTGAAGAATTTTGAGCACATCTATTAGCACTAGCAAGTATCCTTTCCCATTCAGCAGGGGAATTCACTCCAGCATCTCCTCTTTTATTATAAATAGTCACTCCAGGATCAATTCCTGCTCTCTCCCTCCAAATCTTCACTTCTTCCTCTGAATAAGTCAATCCTGATTGTGAAAACACATCCATAACCACCAAGATGCTACATGATAAAAGGAAAAACACCTTTGATAATAACAGGTTGCTCTTAAAAAATTTCATAAACTACTATTTTCTGCCTTTAAATTTTGGCAAAGTTCCAATTTAATAATTTTAGTGAGGTATTTTGGATAATGAAAGGATCTGTAAAAGATGTTTATTAATTGGATTTAAAAAATTTTCCTCACAAAATTAACATTCATTAATTAAAAAACTATCAAAAAATCTAATAATAATTTATTCCACTATTGAAAATCATGCCATATTAAAAAAAAATTGGTGTTAAGTAAAAAACTTAATACCAATTCCTCTTATTTCAATCTACTTTAATAATATCACTTTACTAATATTTTTCTGGATATTTTATTGCCATTCACATTTAAAATTGTAAAATACAAACCAGGCCCAAAATTTCTTAGACTTACAGTTTCAGAGTTTTGACCAGAAAATAATTCTTTTCTATAGACTATTTTTCCATTTGTATTTAAAATTATCCATTCCCCTACTGCATTTTGTTCTTTGATATCCATTTCAAAATAAACAACATCTGCAGTTGGATTAGGAAAAACAGTTAATTCAACATTAGATTCTCCCAAGGTAATACTTGATGCATCTCCTAAACTTCCTCCATTTCTTTTAGAACTTTCGGATTCATGAATAATTTCTATAAAATCTACCAATCCCCAAGATAAAATAGCAGAAACATTCAAATAATGAACCCCTTTAGAAAATTCCATCATATCAGATTCCATTGTTCCCCAATAGCTTATTCCAAACTGGTTATCTTTTGAGGAAATTGAACTCTCATCACCAATAAACCCATGTTTTACTCCATCAACTTTAAATTCATAACCTGTAGGCCAATAAGCAGTTTTGCTATTCGTGTTTCCAGACCTTAATCTCACTCTTATAAAGTATTTATCTGATTTTTCAATGTTAAAAGGAATTCTAAGTTCATCCCCTTTATCATAGATTTGTACAGCTTTATCATTACTCAACTTAGAAGATGTTCCATTGCTTTCAATTATAGGTGCTTTAGATCCAAATTCACCTACAACCTCAAACCACTTTTCAGCTTCCAACCTTTGAGATAAAGGTTTTTGAACTACTCCTTCCCCAGTTATCCCTAATGAGACATTTCCATTCACAGCATCTGATATCACTTCAACTGTACCTTCAAAAGTACCTTCAATTGGTGGGCTAAAAACAACACTTATATTTTGACTACTTCCTCCAGCTATTTCTCCAGACCAATTTCCAGAAAACTCTGGTGTCGAAAAGCTTAATTTTTCTATTTTCAAGATATTAGTTCCTGAATTAGTAATGGTCAAAGTTTTTGATAAAGAGCTTTGAACATCTAAGCTCCCAAAAGACAAATCTCCAAAAAGTTCAATTGTTTGATCTGGTAGATTATCACCTATTACCTCTATATAGTCAACAACTCCCCAATAAGTCAAGGCTTCTACCTCAATAAAATTAACACCTTTTTCTAGATTAATCCATTCCAACACCATATCTCCCCAATAAGATCCACCAAAATTATCATCCTTCTGGGATACACTTTCTAAATCTCCTATAAAACCTGAGGAAGCTCCGTTTAATTTGATATTATATCCATTTGGCCAATAAGCAGTACTTCCAGTCAAACTTCCTGATCTTAATCGTACTTTAATCTGATATTTTCCATTAGAAGGGATATTAAAATTAATTTTAACTATATCACCTTTATCATAGATTTGTACTGCTTTGCTTTTCCCTAACAATGGAGAGGTATCCTCACTCACTTTAACATCTCCTTTAGTTCCGGAATTCCTAGCAGTTTCAAAATTATCCTCTGCCTCAAAAACGATAGAAGTTATATCAGTTGGAATTGGTTCATTTCCAATTGCATTTATTTCTAATTCATTATCTCCATCAGTCTTATCCGATTTGATGATTATTTTTTCATCTACTATTTCTGAAGCTGTTGGAGTATAGGTAACTATGATCTCTTTACTTAATCCTCCTTTAATC
>JAHQVQ010000246.1 GCA_019634305.1 Flammeovirgaceae bacterium
CAGGTTTTTATGAATATAATGGACAATGCGATAGACGCCATGCCTGAAGGTGGGCGCTTACATATTACTACTTCTGAATCAGAAACCCATATTCAAATTGGCATTTCTGATACAGGCATAGGCATGGACTTAGATACTCGCAATAAGCTATTCGAGCCATTTTTTACTACTAAAGAAGTAGGAGAGGGGACGGGATTAGGCTTATCCATTTCTATTGGTATAATTCAAAATTTAAAAGGTAGCATTAGTGTTGAAAACTTGGATGGAAAAGGAACCTGTTTTGAAATATTGCTTCCTGTGAGGCAACATAAAAAAGTTGAATAATAATAGTTTCTTAACAAGTAAAGGATGGAATGTTAATACCTCCACCCTTTGTCCTCTAAATTTCATTTAAGAAATGAAACTTATGAAATTACTGACCAGGTAATAATACCACCTATTATTCCCATCAAAACTCCGATTGTTCTTTTTAATTTAGATGAGTTTTCTATCCACCAGTTGGCCATTGATTTAATTCTTTTCTTGCCAAATATAGGGATAAGTAGACCTGCTGTAAAAATCATCATTCCCAGGAAGAAAATGGAACCGGGAAGTTGCGTATAAGATGCTCCTGCCATAAATATAGCACCTAGTCCTAGCCTGCTAATTGTGGCTATCCACATCAGTTTTTTATTGATAAAATACCTAATGGTATTGTTAAATATATTAGGAGTATTGAATAAAATTATTCCTGTGAAAATAAATACAAATCCTGCGGAAAAAATTATTGCGGGTAACATGGCTTTTCTTATTTAGTTTAACCATTTATTATACTTCAAAGAAAAGCTTTTTTGCAGGTTATGAAACTATAGATTAGTGAAGGGGAATAGCTTGGGAGTAGAAGGGTTTTTACTCCTGGTAGGATTGGAGAGCAGAAATAAATGCCTCTGGTCCGTCTCCTTTATAATTGGTTTTTCCAATAACCTGCTCTGAAGAATCCAATAAAACCACTAAAGGAAATTCTCCTTTAGTATTGTATTTTTCAGCCAGAGATTCATTATGTTTTAACTGTTGGGCGGGTAATCTGTTTTTCTTAAGTCTTGGGAAATCCAATTGAACCAGAATGAATTTATCTTCAGCATAAGATTTGAAATTTTGGCTTTCAAAGACATCTTTTTTTAACTGAATACATGGTTTACACCAATCTGATCCTGAAAAATAAAGCAAAATAAGTTTATCGTCTTGTTTGGCTTTCGTCATGGCCTGATCATAATCCGTTAGCCATCTTACTTCTTTTTTAGGAGTGTAAAAAGCTAGTAAAAAAAGGGGTAAAGCTATTATTAAGGTTGATTTAAGCTGGGAAATCATTGTGAAAAATAAAAATTTAAAATCAGAAAAAGCGTATTTTAGTAAATAACGCTTTTTCTGATTTAAAGTTAAGCACCCTAGCTCCACACCGGGTACTATTATTTCCGAGAAATAGTAATCTCTCTATCAGTCTTTTATGGCAAAATAATACACGTTTAATTTTGAATTACTATTTAATTAACTGATAATGAATTTTTGGTTGGAAAGTTCCTATCGGTGAAAGCTTTGCCCAATAAATTTAAGGCCTTCAATAATATGGGTTCTCCAATAGGTCCAGGTATGGGCACCATCTCTCACACGGTATTCATGTTTTACCTCAAGGTCTCTTAATAAGGAATGCATTTGATCATTCCCTTTATATAAGAAATCATCATCACCACAGTCAATATACCATTTTACTTTTTTAATTTCTTGGGTATTGTTTTTTGCAATTTCAAAAGGACTATTGGCTTTAAAATGATCATTTATTCTGTCTTCGCCTTCCAGTCCTTCTCCGAATAATTTTGCAAAAGTTCTGTCATAATTTTCCTTGGGCATTTTCGCAAAATCTTCACTTGGGAAGAAAGCAGCACTAAAAGGAGCTGCTGCAACAAACATATCTGGATTTTTCATAGCCAAAACAGCAGAACCATATCCTCCCATTGAAAGCCCAGCTACTCCTCTAAATTCTTTTTTAGCTCTGATCCTGAATTTTTTCTCGATACTGGGGATAAATTCTTCTATGAACATGTCTTCCCATTTTTCCTCTCCTTTGTGGTCATTTATGTAAAATGTGACTCCGGCATCAGGCATTATTATAATCATCGGTGGAATTTCCCCATTGGCAATGGCCTTGTCTGCGGTTCTGTCTACTTCCCCAAATTGTACCCAGGCGGTTTCATTATCAGTATATCCGTGCAATAAATAAACAACAGGATAGCTCCTTTCGGAAACCTCATAATCGGCTGGCAGATAAACAGAATAGTTGACATCATAACCAAGAATGCTACTTGAATGCTTTTGTTTTTCTATTACTTTTCCTTTAGGTATTTGCGAAAAAGCTGGAAGTGGAGATAGAAGAATTATAAAAATTAATTGTCTGAAAATATTATTTAGAAGTGACATGAAAAGTTTGTTTGGTGAAAAGTATTAAATGAATTAAAAATAAGGAATAGGAGTAAGATTAAGAGCGTTTGTACTATTTATATTTTTGAATGTGGGTCATGATTTCAGAAAAAGTTCCAATCCATATTTCTTCTTCATGGGCTTTAAGCCAGGTGAGAAATTCCACATGTGTGGAATCTGAAATACTTATCCATTGCCCACCAACTCCGTGAAATTGAAAAATTCCGAATGCCTTATTTTTTAAAATTTGTTCACCATGTTCAATTAAAATTGCATCAGAACTTCCTTCAGGAACTGGCCATGATGGCACATGGAAGGGGGCTATATTTTCCATATTAGTAATAATACTGGAAGTGCTATCTCCACCTCCTCTGGCAAATGATATCAGTCCTGATTTTTCCAAATCTTCCAGATAAGATTCCCCTCCAACTGCAGTATTGTTGCAGGGGAATGCAAAACTTCGTTGCCCTTCTTCACCATCAATTGCAGCTAAAAGGGTATTCATTCCAGCGATTTCAGTAAGAATTTTATCTTTTGTATAAAAGTCTGTGGCCACCTCTTTTTGCCAACCCATATCTGACGGGCATGGATGAAAAAGTGTATGGTTAGCTAATTCGTGATGGCCTGTTTCTGATACATTTTTCCAGCCTGCTACCATATCTCTCGCTTGTACAGCATTTAAATAAAAAGTACCGGGAAGATTAAAGGAGTCTAATTGAGGAATAGCATTATCAAGATGAGTTTGCATACCATCATCATAAGTCAGGCATATGGCTGCCTTCTTTTTATCAGGCCACTCAAAATCTTTAAAGGATTTTTGTTCTGATTGTTCTTCTCCTTCATTTCGATTGCAGGAATAGAAAAGAGTTTGAGAAAGAATTACAGCAACTAAAATCAGGAATCTTAAAGGAGAAGTCATATTAAATTAGAAAAGGTGAAAAAATAAAAACCACAAAAAATTATGGCTTTAGCAAAGCTAATTTAAGTATTAATTTTTGTGGTTTATAATTGGGAAGAGAAGAAAACTATTTTTTCTTCTTTAATACGATATGAGAACTTTGTGCACTGATGAGTTGGGTATAGATTTCCTTGAGCTTAGTATAATTTTCCGCATCTACCAGCGGCTTATTTATTTTGAAAAAGTAAACAAGCTGAACCACACCTAACGCCTCAATTTTTTGACTTACCAAAGAAAACGAAACAGATTTATCATGGAGGGTAACATTCCTTGGGTCTGGAATTTCAAGGATTTCATAATTTTCTGGTACTGCTAATGAGAATTGATATTTTTGGTTTTTTCTATATCCATAATCTATTGGGTAGGTACGTTTCTCTGCCTTTAAAGGATTTTTCTCCACCACATCCAGCAAAAATGGGTTGATATAGATCATATCAGGTGATTCTTCCAATTCTTGATTTAGTTTGAAAGTGGTGGTAAGTGGGGCTTCAAGGTCTTCTAAATCAGTCACCACTAAATCGTCCATTTCTATGGGAGTTAATCCTTCATTAAAAGTTTTAGATTTTGTGCTTAATAATCCCCTTTCATAAAGAGCTGCATACCCCGTTGATTCTCTTATGATGGAAGAAGTGATTTTGTCTTCCTCAAAGTTTATTGTCATGAAAACCGTTGTGTTAGTTTTAAAACTTGTTCCTCTGTCAAGATTTGCCCAAAGTAATTTCTTTTTATCCAAAATTAAGCCTTGTCCATTCATGCAATAGTCAGGCAGCATTCCAAATGGCAAAAGATCATGAGTGCCATCCAATAAATATTCCTTGTTATCCACTTGTATAAAAACTAATGGATAATTGAACTTATCAATAAAAGGATAGTTTTTATTGATCTGACCATGTGCTCTAGTGCTAATTAAAACAGGTTTTACCTCTAGGCCTGCGTGTAACAACATGTTGTAAAGTTCCAGATTAATATCTGCACTATTCCCTTCTTTTTTCACAAGGAAATCCTTTGTGGAGTTTTCAGGAAGCATTCTGATTTTACCATTCCATTTGAAATTGGTTTTTACATAATCGTAAACTTTTTTTGCCTTATCCAGGTTGTTAGAACTTCCAGCAATTAGAGCTTTTACTGTTTTCTTGGAATGTTTCTTACCCATATTTTTCCCGAAATCGGTGAGTAGCAGGAAGTCTTTAGCTACTTTATCCCAACTTTCCAGATATTTGTGAGTTCCCTGGCTAGGATAAGTTACCCTACTTAACTGGAATTCCATTATGGCTAAATAATCTTTTCTGGTGGTAATGTAGCTTTCATCTTTAAATGCAGGAACATCTTTTTTTACCCACTTGAAATCCATGTCACTGTATTCGTATCCTCTAAATGTTTTTCTTTCGTGGTCTTCTTCCTGTTTTTTAATATGGAAATGCCCTACATTTTTTGCCGTCATCATATATTCAAAGAAGGGGGGGAGTTTTACAAAGAACTCACTCCATTTTACAGGGATTTCATATTGAAATTGCCAGTCATTAAGATTGAAAATAAAAGGAGAAGTTACCGTGTATTTATATTCTATGATAGCACCTTCCTTTATATTGGGGAAAGTAAATTTTTTGGAATACCACTTTTCTGTAGATTTTTCATTATAAATTTCATTTTCATGGACCTCATATCTTCTAATGGCTCCATCTTCTTCCAAATTGAAGGTGTAGGCTTCAATATCCAATATTTCTTCTTTTGAACTATAGCCTTCTACATAATAGGGAAGTTCGATATTGGCTTGGTCAAATCCTTCTTTTTTGAATATCTGAATCCTTACACGCCTATCGAATATGATTTTAAACCGATCACCGGTATAAAGAAACCTGGCTTTTCCAATATCATATAAATAGACGGCTTCTGCAGATTTGTCCTTTTCATAATTTTTTGCAGAAATTTCCTCCATTGAAATTTTCCCAAACTCAGGAATTTCATTTCCTACTGCTGAAAAATGGATATTTAAGAGTGAAGTAAATACAGTAAGTGTGACCATTAAAAGGTTCTTTTTGTTAGTAATGATTTTCATGGTTGCTTTGATTTATCTTATAGATTTAAAGTAGCTAAGGATATAACTAGCTGTAATTTTAGAACCCTATAATAACAAAAAAAATATTATGTTTATTAATTTTTAATTGCAGACTTAAATATAGACAGGCGCACTTATTCAAAAAAAAAGGATCAAATACAGAAAGATTCTGATTTGATCCTTTTTCTGGTAAACTTAAGTATTCTGAAATACTTCTACAATTACTTGTTTGGCTGAGGAGTCATTCTCAAATAAGGTTTAATCACAGTATGTCCTTTAGGGAATTTAGCTGGAATTTCCTCATTGCTCACTGAAGGAACAATTACACAATCATCTCCGTCTTGCCAGTTGGCTGGTGTTGCCACGCTATGGTAGGCAGTAAGTTGTAGTGAGTCAATTACCCTTAATAATTCATCAAAATTTCGTCCTGTGGATGCCGGATAAGTTAAAGTTAATTTTACTTTTTTGTCGGGGCCAATAACGAAAACTGATCTTACAGTAGCTTTTTCACTGGCATTAGGGTGGATCATGTCATACAATACGGCTACTTTTTTGTCAGGATCGGCTATAATTGGGAAGTTGACATTTGTATTTTGAGTTTCATTGATGTCTTTTACCCATTCCTTATGATCTTCAAGAGGATCAACACTAATTGCAATTGGTTTTACATTCCTTTTTTCGAATTCGTCCTTAAGCTTGGCTACAGTACCTAATTCGGTGGTACAAACCGGGGTGTAATCAGCAGGATGAGAAAAAAGAATTCCCCAGCTTTCTCCAAGCCAGTTATGAAAACTAATTTCTCCTTGTGTGGTGTTTACGGTGAAATCTGGAGCAACATCTCCTAATCTAATTGCCATTTTTAAAATAGTTTAATGGTTAAAAAAATATTAGTTTGTAGAATAGAGGTAATGATTAAATTACCAGAAATTCAGGGTGAAAAATTTTTAATTTATCACCCTGTTTTAAATTTGGTGAAATCTAAATGAGTGCTATATTTATTTACCTTTTTTATTAATGGAATGAAATCAGAATAAATTACCTATTCCATCGAATTTTTAATATTTAGGCAATGAGTCATCAATTTCATCAGCCCAGGCTAAAATTCCTCCTTTTAAATTATACAAATTTTTAAAGCCATATTTTTTCTCTAAAAGCTCAATGGCATCTGCACTTCTTTTCCCACTTCGGCAATGTACAACTACCTGTTTTTCAGAATTGATTTTATTGAAACTTTCTTCTACCTGAGCCAAAGGAATTAATTCTCCTTTCAAATTGGCAATATCATATTCATAAGGCTCACGAACATCAATTAGTTGGAAATCAGTATTATCTTTTACCATATTGGCTAATTCTTTTACAGTGATTTCCTTCACATCCTTTTCTTCCGATTTTTGTGGAATTCCACAGAATTGCTGATAATCTATCAATTCGGTAATGGTAGGATTTTTCCCATTCAAAGGGTTTTCCTCATCTCTATAAACCTTCAATGTTCTGGTAATAAAACTCAGGGC
>JAHQVQ010000025.1 GCA_019634305.1 Flammeovirgaceae bacterium
GGGCTGATATATATTAATATCCCCAATGAAATGATGGAGGTTATAATTCCTCCAAAAAGTTGAACTAAACCCGTTCCTACCAGATTTCTTACGCCTTCTACATCAGTCATAATTCTGGAAACCAATTCTCCCGATTTAGCATTATCAAAAAACCTGACAGGAAAACTTAGTATTTGTTTTTGAACCTGAGCCCTAAGTTCTGAAATCAAAAGCTGGGCTTCTACACTTAATAGTCTTGTGAGTAAAAATGAAGTACCTGCCTGGAGTACAAGAGCCAAAACGACAACTCCTAAAAGTTTATAAAGCAAGTCCATATTCCCTTCCGGAATAATATCATCAATTAAAATTTTGGAGGCATATGGTAAAACCAAACTAGACAATCTACTAATAAAAATTAAAACAATACCTATAGCCAATAATTTTCTCCTTGGCCACATAATGGTTTTAAAAACATGGGAAATGGTAACTTTTCTCTTTGGCATTTTAAAATTTTAAAAAAGAGGAATTTATTGATTTGAGTGAGCCAGAAAGTTAAAAAAGAATTGGTGTAATTTTAGTTGATTTTTCATTAAAATTCAGAAGTTTTTTTTCAGACAAAAATTAATACCCTCCAAACCAATTACATGAATTTCTCATCCTGTAACATTTTGTTTTTTAAAAGCATAATTGCATTTTTCATCAGGGTTAAGATTGTATTTACCGGGAAAAGTATTTAATATGAATCATATTTTTAATGCCTGAACACATATTGATATTCTCACTAATGAAAATGAAACAAATTTCTTACTTACTATTTGCTTGTTTACTTTATTTTTCGGCCTGTACTAATCAAAATCAGGAAGAGGTAAATCAAGAACAAAAAATTGAAAGCTATTCTGCTAATATTATTATTTATGGGGGAACTTCTGCAGCAGTTACTGCTGCAGTGGAAGCAAAAAAAGCGGGGAAGTCCGTATTAATTGTTTCACCAGATATCCATCTGGGAGGTTTGTCTTCTGGAGGCTTGGGCTATACTGATACTGGAAATAAAAATGTAATTGGTGGATTAGCCAGGGAGTTTTATCACAGGGTTTACAATTACTATCAGGATGACCAAACCTGGAAATGGCAAAAAAAGGAAGAATATGGAAATAGAGGTCAGGGAACTCCGGCAATGGATGGCGATGCCAGAACCATGTGGATTTTTGAGCCTCATATTGCCGAACAGGTTTTCGAAGACTTTATCAAAGAATATAATATTACTGTTTACAAAGACGAATGGCTGGACAGGGATAATGGTGTAGTCTTAAAGGAAGGAAAAATCCAAAGTATTACTACGCTAAGTGGGAAAACTTTTGAAGGCAAAATATTTATGGATGCCACCTATGAAGGTGATTTAATGGCTGAAGCGGCCGTGAGTTATCATGTAGGAAGAGAAGCGAATAGTGTTTATAATGAAAACTTTAATGGCGTTCAGGTTGGGGTTTTCCAACATAAACATTATTTCCAAAAAGATATTGATCCCTATATAATTCCCGGAGATCCAACAAGTGGATTATTACCCAAAATTTCTGATCAGCCTTCAGGGGTAAATGGTGAAGGCGATAATAAAATTCAGGCTTATTGTTTTAGAATGTGTTTGAGTAAAAACCCGGAAAACCGTGTTCCTTTTCCCAAACCGGAAAATTATGACCCAGCTAATTATGAACTTTTAGCCAGAGTTTATGCAGTAGGTTGGACTGAAACTTTTGAAAAATACGATCCCATTCCCAATCAAAAAACGGATACGAATAATCATGGTCCGTTCAGTACTGATAATATCGGGATGAATTACGCTTATCCTGAAGCTTCTTATGAGGAAAGAAAGGCTATAATCAAAGAACATGAAGATTACCAAAAAGGCCTGATGTATTATTTATCAAATGATGAAAATGTACCAGAAGATGTAAGGAAAGACATGGCGCAATGGGGATTGGCTAAAGATGAATTTACGGATAATGGCAACTGGTCTCATCAAATTTATGTAAGAGAAGCACGAAGAATGGTGGGTGATTTTGTAATGTCTGAAAAAGAAGTGATGGGTGATATTCCATTGGAAAGATCTATCGGAATGGGTTCTTATGCTATGGATTCCCACAACACTCAGCGTTTTGTAACTAAGGAGGGTTTTGTTCAGAATGAAGGAGATATTGGCGTTCACCCACATCAGCCTTATCAAATTGAATACGGGTCGATTATTCCCAAAAAAGGGGAATGTCAAAACCTTCTAGTTCCTGTTTGTGTATCAAGTTCCCATATAGCCTTTGGCTCAATTAGAATGGAACCAGTTTTCATGATTTTAGGGCAATCTGCAGCCTCTGCAGCCTCATTGGCAATTGATAAAAATATCAGTGTACAGGAAGTAGCTTATACTGATTTAAGACCTTTATTGGAAAAAGGTTTACAAAGACTTGAATATGTAAAGGAAAATTAGAAAGTATTGCAAATTCCAGCAATTCCCAATATGACCTTTGAAGCTTTATAGACGCAGGGTCGCGAAAATGCAGACCCTACTTCGACATACATTTCCCTTACATTGGAAATTAATACAAATTTCAAAGTAGCCTATTTACCTGGCTACTTTGATTCCAAAAATCATTGCTGGATATTCATCATCACCTCAGCATACCTTTTCCCCAATTCCCTGGCAGAAGCTGAACTAAAATGAGTTTCATCACCTTTATGAGTCAGGTTTTTAGAAGAAACAAATCCGGAATATTCATTTTCTTTAGCGAAGGTTTCCAGGACTAAATTTATTTTATCGGCATTGGCATTTTTCTGAATAAAGAAATCTCCCAATCCACCAACTACAAATGGAATTCTTTCATCCCCAGCCACTGTTCTTATTCGATTAACTAATTCTACCAATTTCATTTTATAATCTCCAACTAAGGCTTCTTTACTATCAGATTCCCCCTGATGCCATAAAAATCCTTTAATCACTCCTTTTTTATTGGCTTCTTCAATTCTTTTAATGGCATCATCAAAAGGATGAGATTGGGTCTGTTTGTGAAAGCCTCCTGGCGTCCATGAATCAATGGGCGAGCCTCCAACAGCACAAGGAACTAACCCAATATTTACTTCTGGATTTGTTGATGCCATCATTTTTCCAAAAGTAAAGCCTGGTCCCACTCCTGCTACTGGTTTATCAAAATGCATAGGATCTCTGGCCAATTCCCATTCATTATTTTTATTGAACATGAAAACTCTTTCGTGAGGAATCGTATCTAATTCGCCAGGCGTGCCTCTTCCTGCCATATTGGATTGACCAATCAGGATATAGATATGGAAATTTTCTTTAGAGATTTCACTTCTGTTTTCTTTGTTGGTTGAGGGCTGATCACAAGCTGAAAAAAGGAATATGAGGAACAGATATGGGCAAAGCCAATTGTAAATTTTTGACATATTTGGTTTTTGGTTTAATTAAGGAAATAGGCAAAGTTAGGAATGATTTTTTCAGATGCGAGGTTTTGCTATCAAATCTCTAAAAAAAGCAAAATTCCCATCAATCAGAAAAGTACTTGTATAGAAAAACAAGTAAACTTCACCTAAATATTACAAGCAAATCTTAACATTGTGAATCATCCCTCAACTTTAGCGCCTCACAATTTTCTTTTAGAATGATTTACTCATACCGTAAGGAATCGATAGGATCTAATTTTGAAGCCTTACTGGCAGGATAATAGCCAGATAACATTCCTACAATTACACAAACCACAAACCCAACTGTTATCCAGATGACAGGAAAAATAAATCCTTCTGCATCGAATAAAATAGTTACCAAATTGCCAATACCTATGCCCAAAGCTACTCCTACAATGCCACCAAGTATACAAATGGAAATAGCCTCCATCAGGAATTGTTCCCGGATTCTACTCGGAGTTGCCCCAAGTGCCTTTCGAATTCCAATTTCCCTGGTCCTTTCTGTTACTGAAACCATCATGATATTCATAAGTGCTATTGATGCTCCAAGTAGCGTAATAAATCCAATTAATGCTCCACCTGTTTTCAATTGAGTAGAGGTTTCATCTATAGTTTGGACAATAGATTCGCTCCTGGAAATCTCAAAAGATTCTTCTTTCCCCAATTCATCCCTTCGAATAGTTCTCATTATTCCAGTAGCTTCCCCAATCAAATAATCAAGCTTTGATTGGTCTTTTACCGTAGTGGTAAGCGTATAAGAAAGTCTGGTTTGGGCAGCATATTTATTGGCATTATTTACGGGAATAAAAATGGACCTGTCAAGTCCTCCACTACCCAATCCACCGGATTTATCCAATACTCCAACCACCAAAAACTTATTTCCTCTGATTCCTATGGTTTTATTAATAGGATCTTCTTTATCAAATAAAGTCTGGACAATTTCACTTCCTATAATAGCTACATTAGCACCTTGTTCAAGTTCGAACCTTGAAAACTCCCTTCCTTTTTCTAAATCATACCCTTTATTTTGAAGGTAAAATTCATCTATTCCAGAAATTCTGGAATTTGGGTTCGTCTTTTTGGATAGATGTTTAGCTTCAGCATTTCCTGTGACCCAAACAAAGACACTTATTTTTTCAGCATACTGCCCAAACCTCTCCTTAAATCTTACAATTTCCCTATAATCAATTGGTTGTTTGGCACTAGTAGACCTACCTTGCGATCTTCTTGATCTGTATCTTTTATCCTTTATATCAAAACTATTCGCTCCCATATCCGCCAGACCTGAGGTGATAGAATACTGAATAGCATCTACTGCAGTAAGTATTCCTACTAATGAAGTGATACCAATAGCCACTATGGAGGCAGTTAAAAATGTCCTTAATTTGTTATCCTTAATGGATTTAATGGCCTCTTTTACATTTTCTATGAAATTCATAGGGTAAAGTTATCAAAATTATCGATTTTAGTACATGACAGTAAACTTGAAATCAAAAAATAAAACTTCAAGTTTATTGTAGCGATTATAATATATTAGTAATTTAACTAAACAATTGATTACAATTTTTGGTCAATTATAGTTAATTAATATAATTTTTTACTTAACAACTAACATGATTGCGATGAAGAAGATTCTGATTCTGTTCAGCATCATATTTTTTACACTACAATCCAAGGCTGCCTACATTTTGGTTCCCATGGATGAGACGCAAGTTAATCATTTAAAAGCGTATGGAGTAACTTATTGGGTTCTACAGCAAGAAGTAGAAGCTGAGTGGCTTTTAAATTACAGGGGCGGAAGTTTTATGTTCAAATACCTTCAGGATTTTGAAAATGAGTTAATCATAAGAGGTGTAGGCTATGAAGTAATTTCAGATGCGCAGGCGGTTGAAATAAAAAACATCATTGCCAGCCCTGAAGCCAATATGGATGTAATGAAGTTGGAGGTAGCCCCAAAAATTGCAGTGTATTCCCCAAAGTCTAAACAACCTTGGGATGATGCAGTGACATTGGTCCTTACCTATGCAGAGATTCCCTATGAAGTAGTTTTTGATGATGAAGTAATGCTAGGCAAATTACCCGAACATGACTGGCTGCACCTTCACCATGAGGATTTTACAGGGCAGTACGGAAAGTTTTACGCTACTTATGGTAGGCAACAATGGTATATTGAGCAACAAAGAGAATTTGAAAAATCTGCTCAAAAGCACGGTTTTACAAAGGTTTCTCAACTCAAATTGGCTGTTGTAAAAAACATCCGTGACTTCTGTGCGGGAGGAGGATTTCTATTCGCTATGTGTTCTGCTTCAGATACTTACGATATAGCACTTTCAGCAGAGGGACTTGATATTTGTGATTTCATGTACGATGGTGATCCACCTGACAGAGAGGCACAAAGTAAACTGGATTATTCGGGTACTTTCGCTTTTAAGGATTTCAAATTGAAATTAAATCCTTATGAATATGAATATTCTAATATAGATAATCAATCTCATGAAAGAGGATTGACTGAGGGAAATGATTTTTTTAAATTGTTTCAATTTTCAGCCAAGTGGGATCCAATTCCCACCATGCTTTCTCAAAATCATGAGTTACAGATTAAAGGGTTTATGGGACAAACCACCGCCTTTAAAAAGAACCTGATTAAATCGGATGTAGTGATCATGGGAGAAACCAAACAAGCCAACGAAGCCAGGTATATTCATGGTACTTTTGGTAAAGGCACATGGACTTTCTTTGGAGGCCACGATCCGGAAGATTACAGACATTTTGTGGGAGAAGAACCAACAGATTTAAACCTTCATCCTAACTCACCAGGCTACCGCTTGATACTGAATAACGTGTTATTTCCAGCAGCTAAAAAGAAAAAGCAAAAGACTTAATATTTTGATTTTAAATCAATTAGAAAGAGACATTATTACTTGATGTCTCTTTCTAATTGATTTAAAAATTGGATTTTAACTCCGTTGGCTTAAGTTTAATACCCGCAATGGATTGTTAAGCCTTTTAATAAAATACAGTATGTAACTGTATCAGCAAAACCTCACCAAAATCAACTTTTTTCCTAAACTTTCCGAAGTCACAGACTTCTCCAAAGTACTTCTAATCAAATTTATAGGTCCAAATGGCACACTTGAACCAGAGTTATATCTCTTTATTTTGTCCTATAAAATCCCCTTAACC
>JAHQVQ010000247.1 GCA_019634305.1 Flammeovirgaceae bacterium
ATACAAAAGCTGTATTCCTTATCTTTTCATCATCCCTGAGCAGTTTTCCGCAAAATAACTGACATGCCCAGTCTGTATTGAAACGTTCAATTAATTGCTATACTCCCGTCCATTGATCTTAAAACAATTCAGGTGGTCATCTTCCCAACCCATCACCAATTGAATGATATAATGCAATTCTGCTATAGTAGTATCACCCCTTACCTGAATCCGCCTCCAGATCATTGGTGATACATTTAATAAATGAATCTTTAGTTGGTAGATTTGCTTTTTGGTGTCAAGTGGTTCCTTATTGTCGGGCACTAAACCCCACGGATTTTTATGCTTCCTTCAACACTAGGAAAAATTCAGTGGGATCCCCAGAACCCACATGAATTTGATCCCTTATTAATTACCAGATATTTTTAATCAGGTATTGTTTGAGCTTAATTTGGCAGAGAAATATTCCCTGTTCATTCGAGCAATATTGGTAATGGAAATTTCTTTTGGGCATTCTGCTTCACAAGCTCCTGTGTTTGTACAGGCTCCAAAACCTTCATTATCCATTTGAGCCACCATAGCTTCCACTCTTTTTTGTCTTTCCGGTTTTCCTTGTGGCAGCAATGCTAGTTGGGAAACTTTGGCACTTACAAATAACATAGCAGATGCATTTTTACATGCAGCTACACAAGCCCCACAACCAATACAAGAAGCGGCATCCATTGCCGGATCTGCTATTTCCTTAGGAATAAGTATTTCATTGGCATCTCTTGCGTTTCCTGTACTTACAGAAACATATCCTCCTGCCTGAATGATATTATCAAAAGCACTTCTATCAACTACTAAATCTTTCACTACAGGAAAAGCTTTTGCCCTAAATGGCTCTACAAAAATGGTATCTCCATCTTTGAATTTTCTCATGTGCAACTGACAGGTGGTAGTAGCATTTTGTGGCCCATGAGGTCTTCCATTAATAAATAGATTACACATTCCACATATTCCTTCCCGACAATCATGATCGAAAGCGATAGGGTCTACGCCACTTTCCAGTAATTGTTCATTTAATACATCCAGCATTTCAAGAAAAGACATATCCGGGCTAATATCTTTTACTGGATAAACTTCTATCTTTCCTTTTGAATTAGTATCCTTTTGCCTCCACACTTTTAGTGTTAAATTCATAATTCAATATTTTTTAATTTCTTATTTATCTTTAATTATGTTTTCCTCAGTGAAATTTTTATTTGTAACTTCTCTGAGTGAGTTTTACATTTTCGAATTTCAACTCTTCTTTATGTAAAACTGCCTGCTGGTTTTCTCCTTTGTATTCCCAAGCTCCAACAAAAGAAAAGTTTTCATCATCCCTTTTGGCTTCACCTTCAGGTGTTTGATATTCTTCCCGGAAATGACCACCACAAGATTCATTTCTCATTAAAGCATCATCAATCATCAGCTCACCAAGTTCCATAAAATCGGCAACTCTGTAAGCTTTTTCAAGTGTGATATTTAATTCTTCATTTGAACCGATGGTTTTTAAGTTTTTCCAGAATTCAGCTCTTAGTTCCTGAACCATGGTTTTTGCCTTTGTTAAGCCTTCAGCGGTTCGGCTCATTCCACAATAATCCCACATTATAAGGCCTAATTCTTTATGGAATTGATCTACTGTTTTTGAGCCATTTATTGATAATAATTTATCAATCTGAGCTTTTACCTCAGCTTCTGATTTCTTGAATTCAGGATGATCTGTTGAAACCTTTTCATAAGGCATTTGAGAAACATAATCCCCCATAGTATAAGGAATTACAAAATAACCATCAGCTAATCCCTGCATTAATGCACTAGCTCCCAGCCTATTGGCTCCGTGGTCAGAGAAATTACATTCTCCTAAAGCATAAAGTCCGGGAACTGATGTCATCAGGTTGTAATCTACCCAAAGTCCACCCATAGTGTAATGAACAGCAGGGTAAATCATCATCGGTTCTTCATATGGATTACTATCTGTAATTCTTTCATACATTTCGAAAAGGTTACCATATTTGGCTTCGATCGTGTCCTTGCCATCTCTTTTGATAGCATCTCTGAAATCAAGATATACCGCTAATCCTGTTGGGCCTACTCCTTTTCCTTCGTCACAAGCATATTTAGCATTTCTGGAAGCCACATCCCTAGGCACAAGGTTACCAAAAGATGGGTATTTTCTTTCCAAATAATAATCCCTTTCGTTTTCAGGAATTTCACTGGCTTTTCTTTTATCTCCTTTTTCTTTAGGCACCCAAACCCTTCCATCATTTCTTAATGATTCGGACATTAAAGTCAGTTTAGACTGGTAAGTTCCATGGACAGGAATACAGGTTGGGTGAATTTGAGTGTAACATGGATTGGCGAATAAAGCTCCTTTTTTATGGGCTCTCCATGCTGCTGTGGTATTACTTCCCATTGCATTTGTAGAAAGGAAAAATACGTTTCCGTAACCTCCACTACATAACAATACAGCATGTGCTGAATGTGATTCAATTTTACCAGTGATGAGGTTTCTAGTCACAATTCCCTGAGCTTTTCCATCTACTTTAACTATATCAAGTAGTTCTGTTCTGGTAAATAATTTTACTTTACCAGCAGCTACTTGTCTTGATAAGGCACTGTACGCACCTAATAAAAGCTGCTGTCCGGTTTGTCCTCTGGCGTAGAAGGTTCTGGAAACCTGTGCTCCACCGAAGGACCTGTTAGCCAATAACCCTCCATAATCTCTGGCAAAAGGAACTCCCTGAGCCACACATTGATCAATGATGTTTACACTTACTTCCGCCAATCGGTGAACATTTCCTTCTCTCGATCTGTAATCTCCACCTTTAATGGTATCATAGAATAATCGGAAAACACTGTCTCCATCATTTTGATAGTTTTTTGCAGCATTTATTCCTCCCTGAGCGGCAATACTGTGCGCCCTTCTTGGGCTATCTTGGAAACAAAATGCTTTTACATTATATCCTAATTCCGCAAGTGAGGCTGCTGCTGAAGCTCCTGCTAGTCCGGTTCCTACTACAATAATTTCATATTTTCGCTTATTGGCAGGGTTAACAAGCTTTACATTAAATTTATGTTTGGTCCACTTTTCTGCTAGTGGGCCTTCAGGTATTTTAGAATCTAAGTTCATATTTTCAATATTGTATTGTTATGCAATATCACCAATAGTGTTATTCAATGCTGAGAAAATAGCCTTTTTGATGAAACACATTTGGCAAATTAGTATAAAATTAATTCTGAACATTATAAGTGATTTTCAGGGTCAATTGTTTGATTAGGCAAAGAGATAAACATAGACCGGCTGAATGGCAAAAACTATCGGAATCACAATAGCGATAATTAAACCTACAGTTTTTATTAATGGCGTATATTTTTTATGATTTAAACCCAAAGTTTGGAAACCGCTCCAAAAACCATGTGCCAGGTGAAAAGCTAAAAATACCATTGAAACCACATAAAAACCAGTATAAAGCGGATTCTTGAAGGCATCTACAACCACAGAATATAAATCCTTATACTCTTCCCCATCATAGCTTACCATATCAATTGAACCAAATTTGTAAACAAACCAGAAGGTTTTCATATGAATGACAATAAATATAAGAATGATAGTCCCCAACAACATCATGCTTCTTGATGCCCAGCTACTACTTTGCCCCAATTTATCATATTCATACCCTGCAGGTCTTGCTGTTTGATTGAGACGGGTAAGCATAATTGCCCAAATTACATGGATAATAATGGATGCATAAAGAATATAAGAAACTGTTTTTATGATTGGACTAGTAGTCATAAATTTTGTGTACATATTAAAGGCTTTTCCACCGTCATTAGCCAATAATTGTAAGTTTCCTGAAGCGTGAATAATTAGAAAAGTGATAAGGAACAGGCCAGTAAGCGCCATCATCAGCTTTCGACCAATTGAACTTGTTAAGGTCTTTGTAAACCAACTCATCGATTTTATTTTTAGGATTTGATTGTTAATATTTTCGAACCAAATTTAGTCCTCAAGTGCTTACAAAACAAACTATTGAAATAAGCGAATGTTATTTTGATATATTCTAAATAGAGGTGGTAAGAGAAAGCGATCATGATCGGTTACTCAAACGTTTCCGATGATTTTTTTGAGTGTAAGTAATCTTTTAATGTAGGTGGAAAGTATTATAATTATATAAGTTGATTAAGTATCTATACTTAGTTTTTTTAAGTATAAATACTTGGTTTTGATTGACTATTTCAGACTTTTAATTGAATAGATTATAATTGAAATTCAATGTGATTTTTTCTGCTTGTTACTTTTCAATAAAATCATAGGAAGAAATGAGAATAGCCTTATTTGTAATTTTTCTTTTTCCCGCTATTTTGATTGCTCAGGAAAATTTAGAGGACTATAATCTTAAAGATCCAGGAGAGAAAAGCGGGAAGAAATGTAAAAAGTGCCAGAAAGTTTACAATTCAATTCCCAAAGAGTTCAGAGTTGGAATTAGTTTGGAGAATAGAACGATCTTCATAAATTTTACCCACCAGGATTATTATGACCTAATATTTGATAAAAAATGGGATGGAGTTGCGGTGGAAGTAGTGACTTCCGACCAATTTGGCTGTAACGTTGGCAATTATGAGAAACTTAGAGGGTTTTTAATGGCTCCAATGTTTAAGAAGGAAATGTTGAAAAACAAGATAGAGACAATTAATGAATATGTATCTATTTGTTATGGAACATTCCCTGACAATTTTGATCCATTGGAAACTGAGTTTAATCTCCTTACTATTCAAAAAAAATATTGGTGCAATTATAATCACTTCGTGAATTTGGACGACAATTTATGGGAGTTGCTAGAGATGGGACTCTATAAAGATACAGTTCCAAAATCCACAATTATAAAAAAGTACGAAGAGGTGGTAAAAAAAATAAGGTTTTCTGTTCCTTTTGAAAAAAGTAAGACTGAATTTAAAAAGGAAGATATAAAGCCTTTGTATGATTCTTTGAACCTGACTGATTTTAATATCAAAAAGATAAGGATAAGAGCTTACTCTTCTATTGAAGGAAATGAGCGGAAAAATAAGGCATTACAAATTGGAAGGGCAAATAGTATAATTGAGGCTTTACAAACTTACCAAACACCCGAAATGCTTTCAGAAGTTGTTGTAGGTGAGAATTGGAGTGCATTTAGAAAAGATATAAAAGGGACAGAATACGAATATTTATTGCAGCTTCCTAAAGAGGAAGTAAAGATTGAAATTGAAAATAAAAAAATCAGTGAAGATTTAGAACCGATATTTGAGAAACACCGAAAAGCGGAAATCGAATTAAGTCTTCAAAAAAGATTTGAATATGATGAGAATCCGGAGGGGATGAAAATATTTTTTAATCAAAAAATTAAAGATGGGAAAATTGAAGAGGCTCTTTATCTACAACAAATCATTTTCGAGAAAATTAAAAGCAATGAGCTTCCAGAGAGTTTTATAGGTACTCTGGAAGTGCCGAAAATTTCCGAAAGTGCTTCTCTTTATAACAACTTCGCTATTTTTGGTTTCACCTCCAATGAATCTGAGAAAATGTTGGAGTTACAGGAACAAATATCAGCCTTTAACAAACTTGCTGAATTGTTTCCTGGCAACGCTAAAATTAACTACAACCTTACTGTCTTAAAATTAAAATCCTGGAGATATGGGGAAAGTGAAACAAACGAACTGGATCTCAAAGAATCAATTAAAGCTTTGGGCAATTTGGGTATTGATAAAAGCCTGATTAATAGATTAAAATTAAATTATAATATCATCCTTTCATATTATCTTTTTAAAAGGCAGGAATTTAAGAAAAAGGATAGGGTAATGAAAGAAGTATTTCGAAATTATAGAAATTTGGAATTGGATGATAATCAAATACTGATAATAGCTAAATATTTCGCTTCTTACAGTAATTTTGAATTAGCAAATGCTGTCTTGGAAAAGCGTGTATTTGAGATAGGAGTAAATAATGATCTGGTTTTTTATTTTATAGAATTGAATTTAAAAGACCTTAAAAAGAAAAATGTCCAAGCTGCATGGATGAAAGCTTTAGAAATGGATAGAGAACGAGTTTGCAAAATGTTGTTACCAATTCCAAAAGGAGGAATTAGTTTTCAACTTCTGGCTGATAGTTTTCTAAATCAAATTTTTTGCAAAAACTGTAATAATTAAATCTGTTTGAATACAAATTTCATAAGAATAAAATAGTGTTCTTCTTCTAGTGTTAGAATGTATATAGATTAGGTGGAGAAGTTTCATGTTCAGGAAGAATTCTTTGATAGTTCCTGGTTAATACCTTAAAAAAAGTCAGTTATGATTCTTACAGTTGTAGTTTTAAATGCATTAGTTTTTATTTATATGGTGATGTTGTGGGGAAGTGTGGAAAGCCTTAAGGCAAAGGATTTAATCAAAGAACCAGCCCTTTATACTCATCTTTTTAAATTCAAATTTGCAGGTATCCCATTAGGATTTGTCGTATCAAATTGTTTGCTCATTCTTGAATATGTCTTTATTCTTTTAACGAGTTTAATATTTGGGTTGTACAGTGAACCTGAAGGGGGAGGAATTGATATTTATGATTGGTATATCATAACAATTTATTCTATTCCATTGGGAGTATTTGCTTTTTTGTTTTACCGGTCAACTCAAATATCACACTGTATGGTTTGCGGAGGAGATGGTATTATGGATGGTTATCAAGAACTTTTAAAAACAGAGTTTAATAATGAAAAATGTTTTTGTTGTAGTGGGAAAGGAAACATAAGGAAAACAAGTGAAAAAGGCAAAATACATGAATTACTGGGTGATAATCTATTATTCTCTGAGGAAAAACTGAATAAGGCAAAAAAACTGAAGAAAGAAAAAGATAAACTTTTGACAAAATTAGAATCGGAGGTGAAAATTAATGAAAGTGTAAAAAGCCATTTGTTACAATTAACAGAAAAAATTGCCAACCAAATGGACTATCAGTTGGCTGCTCATAATTTCTATGATTTGGCTGCTTCCAAATTAATGATAGTGTTGTTTAATCACCATCTGGCAGAATATTTATTGGAAAAAACAAAGGAATTTGAGGCAATAGAGGAAAGGAATGAAGCTACGTATGTAGATATTGAAGTTAAAAAACATGGTTTGGAATTAAATACTGGAATGATCGATGAAATAGAAAGATTGGTTCAGGAAATATCCCTCCATGATAGTGTTTCGATAACCAAAGAACTTCAAAACGAGTTGGAGGAAATTACCCAGGATGTTAAGATGGCTTCTTAACATCCCAGAATTGAACTTACTTTACCTCAAAATCCAAGAATTTTTTATCCTCTATAAACCCTTCCAGTCTATCACCAATTTGGATTGGGCCTACTCCTTTTGGAGTCCCTGTGAATATGATATCGCCTTTTTTTAAGGTAATGAATTGGGAAATGTAGGAAACGATTTCATCTATGGGATATAGCATGTGGCTGGTGTTTCCATTTTGCCTTTCTTCCCCATTTACTTTTAGGCTAAAGTTCAGGTTTTGTAAATCTACATAATTGCTTTTTGGAACGAAATCTGAAATGGGAGCTGAGCTATCAAATCCTTTTGCCAGTGCCCATGGAAGTCCTTTTGCTTTGGCTTTTGCCTGAAGATCTCTAGCAGTGAAATCAATTCCCAGCCCTATTTCTTTATAATATTTGTGGGCAAATCTTTTATCGATACACTTTCCAGCTTCACAAATCTTGATGATTATTTCGATTTCATGGTGAATATCTTTGGTATAATCAGGATAGTAAAATGGTTTGTTTTTAATTAAAAGGGCATTATCA
>JAHQVQ010000248.1 GCA_019634305.1 Flammeovirgaceae bacterium
AATATTTAGAAAAATCAATTAGCCATCAATATTTAAAGCTAGAGGATATTCAACCTATAATTGATAAACTTGATGAGGATAAAATCTTCAAAATTAAGATATTAGGAGAATCGGTTGAGGGAAGAAAAATCAATTTATTAAAACTGGGAGAGGGAAAAACAAACGTATTGCTATGGTCCCAAATGCATGGTAATGAGCCAACAGCTACCATGGCTCTAATGGATATTTTCAATTTTTTTCAAGCTTCTGATGACCTGGATGGATATAGGGAAAAGGTGTTGGAAGAATGCACTTTGTACTTCGTTCCTATGCTCAATCCTGATGGAGCTGAAAAATACCAAAGGAGAAATGCGCTGGATTTTGATATTAACAGGGATGCTCAAAGATTACAATCTCCAGAGGCTAAAATATTAAAGAAAATCAGGGATAAAACAAAGGCAGATTTTGGTTTTAACTTACACGATCAGAGCACTTTATACAGTGCAGGAAAAAGCGGAAACCAAGCTTCTATTTCCTTTCTGGCTCCAGCTTATAATTATGAAAAGGATATAAATGAAGTGAGGGGAAATGCCATGAAAATAATTGGAATTCTAAATGAAACCCTTCAGCAATTTATTCCCAACCATGTTGCCAAGTATGATGATACTTTTGAGCCAAGAGCCTTTGGGGATAACATTCAAAAATGGGGTACAAGTACTATTTTGGTAGAGTCTGGAGGTTATCCAAACGATCCTGAAAAACAACATTTAAGAAAGATGAATTTCATTTTATTACTCAAAGCACTTGAAGCTATTTCCAACAAAAGTTATGAAAAGGAAAACATAGACAAATACGAAACTATCCCTTTTAACAAAAGGTATTTATTTGACCTGATCGTCAGGAATGCCAATGTGGAAGTACAAGGAAAAAAATACATAATGGATATTGGTGTAAATTATCATCGGTTTCATGAAGAAGGGGAAAAGGATTTTAAATATAAGGGTTACATTGTAGAACTTGGAGATATGTCCACTTTTTACGGATATGAGGAAATTGATGCTGAGGAACAGGAAGTATTCCCAGGAATAGTAAGTAAAGAAATATTTGAAACTCAGGAGGAGCTGAATGAACAGAAAATTGACGAGTTACTTAGTGAGGGAATTACCTTTGTTAAAGTGAAAAATCATCCTAAATCTAAAGGATTACCACAAATTCCCATCAACCTTTTATTATCTGAATCAGCCCCAAAAGCTGCCATTGAATTGGGTAGTCCAGCCAACTTTACCATTGGGAAAGGAAAAAAGAAAAAAACTGCTGTAATCAATGGTTTTATCTATCACATTGGGGACAATGACAATAATATTCCTAATACTGTAATTTACTAAGTGAAAATCACAAAATTTTATTCACCAAATTAAAACCCTTTATATTAACTACTCGTAAAAAATGGTAAATGGTGGGATTTAAAAATCCACTATTTACCATTTTTTTTTCCAACCGGCAGTAATTTTTTTGTGACTAGATTAAGCACCCGTGATCCACACCGGGTACTATTATTTCTGAGAAATAGTAATCTCTTTATCAGTATTTTAAGGCAAAATAATATACGGTTAATTTTGAATTACTACTTATTACAAAATTCGGTGGTCATTTGGCTTTACATCAAGCGTTCGCATGCAGGAACCTTTCTCAGGTTTTACCCGATAATTTCATCAATTGATTTATCCTAATTTTTACATTGAGATGTTCCGTTTATTGTTATTTTGTTTCCTATTTTCAATCACAGCCTCTTTTGCCCAGGAAAGAAGCCTGGATTCCCTTTTTGCTTATAAAAGCTTTCATGTAATCCAACCTAAGGATAATCTTTATAGAATTGCTAAAAATCATGAAGTTTCCCTTCAACAACTTAAGGAAATAAATAAATTAAATCAAAATCTCATTCACCCAGGAGATACATTATTTTTTGAGTATCAATTTCCTGCCATCCTTCCCCAGCTTTCTGTTATATCGGAAGAAGATGAGGAATTTCCTTTAACTAAAAAAGACCCCGAGGTAATGGAAGAAGAACCAGCAATAGTGGAAGAAATACCACACGATCAAAATTTAAATTCCTCTTTAAGCTCTACAGGATTTCTAAATGAGAACATGCTAGTGATGGTCTGTGTTTTAATTTTAGCTGCCTTCTTACTGCTTTTTATCATTATCATTTCCAAAAAACACAAAAGAGAAGAAGAATTAACCCCAATGGAAAAAAGAATGATTATGGAACAAATGAATGGAAATCAACCTAATCCTTAAATAGGATACTGAATTGCAATCCTCCTTAATAATTTTCAAAACCTTACATCTACAAATTTCCCATTTTCTTCCATCCTAGAGAAATTGTTTTATTCAATTAGGCATTTTTATACAACATTATTAACACAAATAATCTTCGTCTAAATCTATTTTAAGCTAGTCTTATCCATTTCAACCACCCATAAATATTGGTTACCAGCCTGGAAATGCATTAATCCATAATACTTTTTTTTCATTCTTCTCTCTTACTTTCCAACCTATTTGCGCACAAAAAGCACACACCCACTGGCCTGAAATTAAACCTGAAACCAGCAATTTTAAGGTAATTACGCTGAAAGAACATGCTGCTTTGGTTTTGGAAAAAAATGAGCATCAAAAAACAAAAGGCAAACACACCTATTCAAAAATTTTATATGAGAACCAGGGAAATATTAAAAAATGGTGAGTTAATAGAAGAAGCCTGTTCCAACTATAATATTCAGAAAAGTGATTTTATTCGACTTGAAAACTGGTATGATGACTATTTTTTCGCCTGGAGTTACCATATAAAACCTGATGACAAAAGACATCAGCGAAAAAATCTTTGCTTTAAAAAAATAGTGCTATAAAGCAGTGGTAAAACTTTTTTTTATCTAAAATCGATTTGAATATAATAACTAAGAGAATCTATAGTAGGTAATTTCTGAAAACCATTTATGGTTATTTTCTTTAATTTTTCTCCCTCAAATTTCATTTTCAATTCCCTGTTATTTAAGAACAAATTTTTTTCTTCTAAATAAGCAATCGTAATTTGAGTGACCTCATCCCCATTTTCTCTAAATACAAATAAGCGATGTACAGGAAGATCCTCCTCTTTAGCCATATAAATGGTAGCCAATCCTTCCAGTTTTTCAACCACTTCATAAGAATTTCTTAAAACAGGTTTATTGATATCTGCCTCCTTAAAAAGCGCCAGTTCTTTCTCCCAGTTCACCAACTCCCCGCTTTTTTCAATTTTATTGTCGATAATATTGGCCTCTTCGTATTCTCCATTTATATCTACTTTTTTTGTAGCATTTACAGGGTTTTCCTGTAGATAAGCTACTTGTTGATCAATAAAACCCGCTAAATCAAAATAAACTTTTTCACCTGACTCAGATTTTCTCTCTGATCTGCAAGCAGCAACAAAAAAAAGTAACAATAAAAAAATCCTAATATTCATTATTTCAATATTTTGAATAAATAAAGAGATTCTAAACTGAAAGTGCGATAGTCTTAAATTCTGAGCAAAAATAAAAGCACTATAGATTTTATAGTGCCTTTTACTAAAGAACATTTCTGTTCTTTTTGTTCCTTTAAGTTAAATTACTGCCAAAAAATCTCGAAAGTTTCTTCTCCAATAATAATTGTGGATTGGATTATATCATCACCTGGTCTGGACACTTTAAATTTCCCCTTTCCCCCTGAAATTACTTCCTGCATATTCACTAATTTTTGATCCGCCTTATGAAAAACAACGCCTTCCTTTTCATCTCTGTCATCAGTTTTGAGATTAATAAAACCCTTGCCATTAACCATTTTTCTTTTAATAGTTGGGTTTAATTCCTCCCCATCTAATAGTTTCAGTGCAGATGAACTTTTTGGGACACCATAACCAATATAATTATTTCCATAAGGAAATAAAGGACATGATTTTTCAATAATTTCTACTAATTCTTTATTAGTAACTGTAGGTTTTGCCTGCATTAAACATGCTGCAAAACCTGTAATAACTGGTGCAGAAAAGGAAGTTCCTTCCATTGAATAACAGGAAACGTTTGGTTTTAAATAAGATATAGATGAGGGTCCAATACTACTATAGCCCATTTTCATCCCATTGTTGGAAGTGGCCCCAACAGAAAGTGCTCCTTTGGCATCTGCCGGAGCAGAAACAATTCTCCAGTTAGGATCTGAGCCTTCATTTCCTGCAGAAACTACCAATAAAATACCCTTCTCATCGCTGGCAATTTGTGCTGCTTTGGAAATCATTGCAGTTGCGCCATTCATTTGTTCAGGTTTATAATTTTGTGATGGGTCATCAAAACCAACTGCATAGCCCAAAGAGGTATTTATTATTCTTACCCCAAGGCTATCCATCCATTCCATTGCACTAATCCAATAATCCTCTTCTTCTCTACTTTCAGAATCTCCTTTTTCAGATCTGGCAAGATAAAATTGTGCATCGGTAGCCATTCCAAAGTAAGAAGCATTACCTTTTCTTCCGGCAATTCTCATTAAAACTTTCGTTCCATGTCCATCAGAGTAGGTTTTTAGATTCTCAATATCTATTTCTCCCGGGTTTACAAAATCTCTGGAGCCAAGGATGCTTTTATTATTGAAAAGGTGTTTCAGAAATTTATTTTTATCTGCATTGTAAAAACCAGCATCAATTACTCCTACAGTAATCCCCTCTCCAGTAAAACCTGCTTTCATAATCAGGTTGGCCTCCATTTGAGAAATGGCAGTTGTGTAATTCACCCCTTTTGGATTTTTAATAAACGATTCCTCCACTTCCATTGATAAGGGAACAATCATGGTTTTGATTGGAGAAACATTCTTTACAAAAGTCTGTTTTTTAAGCCATTCTATTTGTTCATGATTTAAATAGGCAGTCGAGGCATTCAACCACTTTGAAGAATTAACTATTTGAATATCATTATTTTGCACTTTTTTAATGTACTCACTTTTTACAGGTATATCCGTAAATTGAACTAATGGCAAATTCAAAAGCTTCCTGTTTGCAATGGTCTTTTCGCTTAAGTTTTCTCGATAATTATAATTGGCTTGGTCTTTATCTGTAAATTCAATCCAGTATTTTTGCTGCGCATTAGTAATCTGGATGATGGAAAAATAAAGAATTAAGGTGCTTAATATTTTCATATGCTAAGATTATGATGTGAGGAGAATGGTTTCTCCTTCATATTATTGTATGTGTATTGGTATTAAGATAAAAAAATCTTGTAACAAAAATTAATTTATTCACTTTCAATTAATTAATCTAATCTAAAAAATGATTTTTGCCAAAAGCTGGACCTAAATAATTCCAAAAAAAATGCCTTACCAATAAAATCTTCTGAATGTTTTATGGACTCTAAGCTATTTAAGAAAAAAATATCCTACCTTTTTGTTTTGAACAAAAATAACACTTTAAAAATATTGCCGGATTAGTTATTAATTGGTTATCTGCAACTTGCTTTTTAAAGAACAGGATAAAATCAGCTTTATTTTTATCGAGAATCCCAATTGAAATTTAAAGATAAAATTCTAACTGGATAAAAATTTCAGGTAACAAATATCTTCCCTATTCTCTGACCAATTTTTTTGTATAAATCAATATTTATAAATTTAAAACATTCTTGAAAAACAAAATCAGATCAACATTAAAATGAGATATAACCCAATAAACAAATCACTTTTTGAGAGGAATAGATCAAGGTTTTCAGACCAATTGAAACCTAACTCAATTGCTATTTTCAATTCAAATGATATTCAACCTACAAGTGCTGATGGCGTAAGGCCGTTTATTCAGCAGACTGATTTATTCTATCTTTCCGGGATTGACCAGGAAGACTCTATCCTCCTTATATTTCCTGATTGTAATGAAGAATCACATCGGGAAATATTATTTCTAAAAGAAACAAGTGAAGAGATTGCCATTTGGGAAGGAAATAAACTTACGAAAGAACAAGCAAGAGCAACCTCTGGAATCCAAACGGTTTATTGGCTCTCCAGTTTTGAAAATTTTTTACTCTCTCTGGTTTTTGATGCTGAACATATTTACCTCAATACGAATGAACATTTAAGGGCCACCACCGAAGTGGAAACCAAAGATGCCAGGTTTATAAAATGGTGTAAAAATCAATTTCCATTACATCAATTTGAAAGAGCAGCACCTATTATGCACAAATTGCGGGTAATCAAATCTGTAGAAGAAGTAGAAGCTATTCAGGAAGCCTGCGATATCACAGAAAAAGCTTTTGCCAGGGTCCTTAAATTTGTGAAACCAGGAGTTTGGGAATACGAAATTGAAGCTGAAATTACTCACGAATTTTTAAAAAACAGATCGAGAAGACCTGCCTATGAATCAATTATCGCCTCTGGTTTTAGTTCCTGTATTTTGCATTATATTGCCAATGATCAGCAATGCATGGATGGAGATTTATTATTGATGGACTTTGGCGCAGAATATGGAAATTATGCTGCTGATTTAACCAGAACTATCCCTGTGAATGGACAATTTACAGATCGACAAAAGGCAGTTTATAATGCAGTATTAAAAATTCAAAAACAGGCTATTGAAATGCTTGTTCCGGGAAATAATATAAAAGATTACCACAAAGAAATAGGTGAAATCACAGAAGGAGAATTAATCGCTCTGGGTCTCTTAAACCATGCTGAAGTTGCCAAACAAGATCCTGCAAGACCACTATACAAAAAATATTTTATGCATGGAGTTTCTCATCAACTTGGTCTGGATGTTCACGATTATGGAAAAAGAAGTCAGCCATTCGAAGAAGGAATGGTATTTACTTGTGAGCCGGGTATTTACATTAGAGAAGAATCTATTGGTGTGAGAATTGAGAATGACATCCTCATTACTTCAAAAGGGCCAGTGGACTTAATGAAAAATATCCCCAGAGAAGCTGAGGAAATTGAGAGCATTATGAATAGTTAATTAAATGACCATTATTACAAAAAACAAAAGTTTATCCCATTTACTCAAAAGCATTATTTCTATAGTTTTTATTATTGCTTTTTCCATTTCAGGGCATACTCAAACCAAAATAAGAGTGGCAGTTGCAGCTAGTTTATTGCTTCCTATGGAGGATATTAAACAAGCATTTGAAAAAGAAAACCCTGAAATCCAGATTCAGTTAATTAGTGGTTCTTCTGGCAATCTCACTACACAGATAAAAAATGGAGCACCTTATCATATTTTCCTTTCAGCTAACTGGGCTTATCCTGAAGAATTATTTAAAAAAGGCTTTACAACTCACGCACCGCAGATTATCAGTAATGGAAAAATGGTAGTCTGGACAAAGTCCAAAATTTCTCGAAATGAACTTTCATATTTTTTCCTTAGTGAAAAAAACAGGACTATTGCCATTGCCAATCCGAAATTAGCACCTTATGGTTTGGCTGCGAAAAAATGGCTTGAAAGCAAAGGAATTTGGAAAAATGTGGAAAGGAAAATAATTTTCGGGCAAAGTATAAGCCAGGTCAACCAATACATATATTCTGGAAATGTGGATATTGCTTTCACTGCTATTTCGGCTTCAAGTTCTGATAAACTCAAAGCTATTGGTTATTGGTCTACAATTGAGCAGGAGAATTTCCTGATCCCAAATGGAGGAGTAATTTTAAAACTTAAGACAGAAAAAAATCCTCAAATTACTGCACAATTTTTCAATTATTTGTTGGAAAACTCCTCAGTTAAAATTTTTCAACAATATGGTTATGTTTCGAATAAAAACCCCAAATAAATAGAACAGAAAACTATTTATTCATTTCTGTTTTTATCCGTTGAAGCATCTCCATATTTTTTGTCATACGATCCATAATATCAATAGAATAAGGATTTTCATCCCTTTCATCAATATGCATGAAAATCCTTAGAGCAACTTCATGGCAAATTTTACTATCCTCATAATTTTTCATTTCATAGTAAATCTCCCCTTCCAGCATTAGCAATTCTGCCAATATATTTAGCTGAAAATAATTAAGTTGTCTATGATCTTCTAACAAAACCATTAGATCTTCTTCAGGGGTATTTTTGGCCACATGAATATCAAAATCAAAACTGACTTTACTGATTTCATTAATAATGGCAATACCCTCCTTAAAAAAACCAGTTTCTTTAAGTTTTCTAATATTTGCCTTTACCTTTTTAAACTCCTCAGCAAGTTTATCGGTGGAATTATTTCCAGACATGATGAAAATATTTTCTTTGGTTAAAAGATCAATTTAATTATCTGTAGAGGAATAAAGGATTATTGGTACAATTGATAGGATTTAACTAATTTAAGCTATTAGAATATAAAAAACTATTTTCAATTAATGTTCCCGAAAATCAATATTTATTTCTTTTTCCAACCTCTGGTTTAATAACAAGGGTTGGGCTAGGTTTAGTGTGGAATTCATCAGGATAATATTTATTGAATTTGGATTCTAATGTTCAAAAGGTTTTAATCCCCCTAAAAAACCTTATCCTAGCATAAAGAACATAAAAAAAGCTCACTATCTCTAGTGAGCTTTAATGATTAAAATTTAGAAAATCACATTCCAAATCCGTAATATTCTTTTTTACCACTTTCTGGATTTATTCCCTCAATTAATACTCCTCCTTTTTCACTTTCCAGGATACGTTCTAACTCTTTTACCGTATTAATAGGTTCCTTATTCACCTTTGTAATTATAAATCCTTCCCGTATTCCAGTTTGGGCTCTAAGTGTCCCTGCATACATTCTTTTAATTTTAAGGCCTCCATTTATATCAAATTTTTCTGCTTCATCTTTTGACAGTTCCTCAAATTCTGCCCCTATTGACTGCATTACTTCACTCTTAGGAGCAGATA
>JAHQVQ010000249.1 GCA_019634305.1 Flammeovirgaceae bacterium
AATTTCAAGGGTTTTAATCTTGCCGGCTTCCTTTTTAAATTCGTCTATCAGAGTCATAGGTAATGGTGTTTATTTAATAAAAATTATTTTCTCTCTTATTCAAATTGAAACTTCTTTAGCAAATTTGTTCTTGCTAATAATTCTTTAACCAGATCTTTAAATAGCCATGCTATTTTAACTGATAATATAGACCAACTTAGGGGATTAGATAAATTTAATGCCCAATACATCACTTTCCCAACCAATTTCAAACTAAAATTTAAACTTTTAGCATAATAGAGGCATTTTTCCGTATGCTCTTTTATCACGTTAGCAGAAATATCATTTGAGAGAATAAAAACACTATCACAATCAATATCGAAATCGGCAATTGCCAGTTTTTTATTTTCAAAGTCAGGTGTAACGATTCGTCTTCTTCCAAAAAGAAATTCCATTCCATGGCGAAACATTTTAATTCCTTCCCTAATTTCCTTATATAATGTTTTAACTAAATTCTTTACCAGATTGAAGGCTGCCACTGCCTTACTTTTTATCCATGAAAACAATTTATGAATCTTTTTCCCAATTGTCTTCATTATACTTTTAGTACCCATATAAACTCTGAGGCCTAAATTATTCGATTTCAATAGCTTACTTTTAGCTTCTATGTTTATTTCAATCCAAGCTTCATCCATTTTTTGTTCAAGTTCTACCCTACTCTTTTCATCTTGTTTTCCAAGTTCATTCTCTAACAAATCAAAACTCCTTTCTTCGGTAGGTTCCTCAGCTTCTACTTCAAGCATTTCCTGAAAAAAGTATAAAATATTGAAGGCCCAATAGCCTTTCCCTAAATGTGCAACAAATTCCCAAAATTTCAAATGTACTTTTCCAGACTCCACCTCTATTTTGAAAAAATCTAGGATACTTTCAAAAGTTAAATCCCTGATTTCACTATCTAAAGCACCCAAATAGTAGCCTTTTATCCATTGATTAACCTGTAATAATCGAAGTAAAAAACTATTAAAATCATCAGCTACCTGAAGACCAATCCAAGTGTAATCCCTTTTCTTTTCCCTTTTCCTATAAATATCTTTTTTGAATTTTTTAAAGGCTTCAGTTTTTCTAGGTAACACATCATCCAATCTATCCAAAAACTCAGGTTTTAATTCGAAACGGTTACTATTACTTTCATTCTGGTATTCAAAAAAAACTATCTTTTCTTCAAAAATCGGATTAAAATATATAGCTTTTGAAAGCCTGGGGATATCACCAACCATATTGATTAAGTCTAAAACATTGGATGCATTAACCCACAAGTTGATTTTTTCCAAACCCTTATTGGTGTGATAGGAATATGGTTCTTCGATTTTCTGAGTATATAGGCCAAGGATGTTAAGCCTATAATGAATTACTCTTGTGAAAATATTTAAATCACCGATTCCACTTAAAATTTGAATTTTAAATTCCCCATCTAAATTTGTTAACTGATGAATTAATTTTAATTCAAATCCCGAAAGTGAATTTGATAAATCTCTTTCAAAATCCTGATCTACAAAATCATAATGTAGAAAATTACTTTTTAACCCGGCTTTTCCATATTCCAGCCTAAAAAGGTTTATAGCTTTTTCAATGGTAACAGAAGATACTTTAGAAGATTTTAAATAGCCTAATTCGATAAGAGGCTGAATTATTTCTTCCTCCCTTCCCTGTTCCAACTTTGAAAGTTTTTCTATAGAAAAAAAATCAGAAAACCCTGGAATATCTTCTTGCATTACTCAGTAAGCGTTCAAAAGTTATAGTTAATGATCAAGCACAAGTACCTGAAAGAGAGTGTAAAGTGCATTAAAAATTTCAGTACCCAATATGGAGCAATAGTACTTATTTATTTACCCTTAATTAGTTCTTTTACTAAATTAAGAAAAGCCATTCTGGATTCCTGAGATGCCTGAACCATGGTTTTGTGAGCTTCTACCAATACTCTATCATCTTCTGTAAGATCTTCCTTTACAAAATTTACAGTATCGCTATCCACATCAATATAGGTATAACCTACAAGCTTAAACTTTATATTTCCTTGTTTTTGAACATGGTCCAAAATACTCTTAGTATTAAACTTCATAGGCTTTCCCTCCTCTGTAGTAATCAGGTTTTTTCCTTCAATTACCAAATCACCAGTATAGGTAGATACCTGCAGTGAGGAAAGGTCTTCAATTGCCGCAGCAATTTTATTCTTAAATTTACCAAAGCCAGCATTTACCTTGTCATTTTCAGCCATTGTATTGAGTTTAAAAAATTTGGAAGTTAATCACAAATGATCAAAAAATTATTAAAATTATCTATGTAATCACTTATTTATCTTAAATATAAAAATAAAACCAAGATAATTAAAAGGTTTTAGGAATAAGTAATAGATCTTAGATTACTAACTCCCATTTAATACCATGCAGCTATTTCTGATAAAAAACATTAGGCAAAAAACACCTATCAGTATTCCACAATTCAATAAATGTTAATCTAAGATGTATAGCAATTATTTCTTGAAAATTATCAATACTAAAGCCAGAAATAATAAAATCCAGGGTGTTCCATGAAAAAGAAAATCAAACCAATCCATAGTTTGCATCCCTACTGCCCCACCTACTATCCACCTAAGTTTCCCCCATATATGTGGTTCAGGAAAAAAAGGAGCAAGTCCTAATGAAAGACTAGCCAATAGCCATATCTTCCAATTATTTTTAATAAAGGAATTCATTTTTTAATTAATTTAGGTGTTTTTTCTGACTTACCATATCCACCACCACCGGGAGTCTTGATTATTAATTTATCTCCAGGCTTTAATTTTTGAGTATCAATTCCTTTTAGGTTGATTAAATCTCCAGAAGCTTTGTGAATTAATTGTTTGCCTGTTTTACCAGTTTCACCTCCAAGCAAACCATAAGGAGTTTCCTTTCTATGTTGGGTTAATACGGTGAGATCAACTCCCTCTAAAAATGTAATTTCTCTTATGATACCATTTCCTCCTTGCCATTTTCCATTTCCGCCAGATTTTTTTCTAATTTCAAACCGATCAAGCCTCACAGGATATCTGAATTCCATTATTTCAGGATCAGTAATTCTGGTATTGGTCATGTGTTGATGAACTGCATTAGTTCAGTGAAATCCATTTCCTGCTCCAGAACCTCCACCAATAGTTTCGTAATATCCAAAATGTTCATTGCCAAACAATACATTATTCATAGTTCCCTGACTACAAGCTACCATTTCCAAAGCCTTAAGTAACAAATCCACCACTCGTTGGCTGGTTTCTGTATTCCCACCAACCACAGGTGGACATTTGGCAGCATCTTCAGGAAAATCAGGATTTAATATTCCTTTAGGAATAATGATTTCTACATTTTTCATTATCCCTTCATTAAGAGGAATATCATGGTCCAATAATAATCGTAAAACGTAAATAACTGCACTTCTGATTATGGTAGGATTGGCATTCAAATTCTGAACATAATGAGCTGCAGTACCTGTGAAATCAATCAAAAATTTCCTGTTCTTTAATCTGATTTTCACTTGAAGTGGAGTTCCATCATCCAGTTTTTCTAATGCTTTAAATTCATGCTTATCTAAGGTATTAAGTTTATTTTGCATTAATTCCCCAGCATAGTCTTTCAATTTTTGCATATAAAGTTGCACCTGGTCCACTCCAAATAACTGACAAAGAGAAATCAAAGATTTTTTACCCGCCTCCAAGGAAGCCAAAGCCGCATTTAAATCTGCAAGATTTTCCGATAGTAATCTTGTGGGATATGACCCAGAACTCAATATCTTTACAATAGTTTTCCAATCTGGAACTCCAGATTTCACCAGATAAACAGGTTTAATTACGACACCTTCTTCGGCTAGAGATTTAGCATCAGCAGGAAAAGAACCAGGGCTTTTTCCTCCCAACTCAGCATGATGAGCACGGTTTGCTAAATAGCCTACCAATTGATTATCCTCTGTAAATACCGGGCACACCAACGTAATGTCTGGTAAATGGGAACCTCCAAATCCAGGGTGATTGGTAATGACAACATCTCCTTTTTCCATGGGAATTGTCTCCAACAACATTCTCACACAAATCCCCAAGCTACCCAAATGTACCGGAATATGAGGGGCATTAACTACCAAATCACCTTCACTATCTAATAGCGCACAGGAAAAATCAAGGCGTTCCTTTATATTTACTGAAAAAGAAGTTCTCTGCAAAAGTGCTCCCATTTCCTCAGCAATGGCACTAAACCTATTGGTAAATAATTCGAGTTGAATAGCTTCAGGTTTGTCTTCAGCATTTTCAATCAGCGAATTACTACTTAATTGATGCTTAATAATTACAGTATTATTCCCATCAAGAAGTAACTCCCAGCCTTCTTCAATTACAGTAGTACTATTTTTACTGGTCAGTAAAGCGGAGCCATTTATTTTGGCTCCAGGATTCAATTCCTCCCATCGAAAAATGGGAATTTCCTTCCATTTTCCAGCAATAAAAGAATTAATAGAATGGGTACTTTTAGGGGAATAAACCTCCCCTATTTTAGCCGTATACTGATTTCCTGAAGGCTTGGAGGAAACTATCACTTTCACAGATTCTACTTCAAGGACCTTCCCTTCCAACCAATGCCCATAAATCTGTTTATATTTTATTTCAAATAATTCCTCTAAACGTTCTCCTTCCATAAAATCAATTTCCACAGGGCTATCCTGGCCTTTAAACCTCAGGTAAAATTGAATCAATTTCAATTGAGTTTCTTCTTCTTGAAATCCTTCTTCCAAAAGTTCATTAGTAGCTTTGATCCCTAATTCAGAAATTATTTGGGAGATTTTATTTTCAACCTCTGGTAAGGGCTTTAAAATTTGTTTAGTGGCAAACCTTTCTATCAAAGCTTGTCCCATTCCAAATGCACTTAAAAGTCCGGCATCATAAGGAATTATGATTTCCTTAATATCTAATAGATTAGCCACTGCACAGGCATGTTGCCCTCCAGCACCACCGAAAGCTAATAAAGCATATTCTTTAGGATCATAACCCTTGGAAATCGAAATCTTTCTTATGGCTTCTGCCATTTTTTCATTGGCAATCTCCAAAAAACCAGATAGTAGTTTTTGTTTGGAAATGCTTTTATCCTTTAATTCATTCAATAATTGGTGAAGTGCTTGCTCAGCAAAACCTATCTCTACCGGAATTCCAAAATTTTCCGGATCTAATCTGCCTAACAAAAGATTGACATCGGTAATAGTCAAACCTCCTCCTGCTCCGTAACAAGCAGGCCCGGGGCTTGCTCCTGCACTTTCCGGACCAACAGAAGTCTTAAATCCATCGAATGAACATAAAGAACCTCCACCAGCCGCCACAGTATGGATAGCGATTGAAGGACTTAATAAACTGGCATCGCCAACTTTAGATTCATATTGGTAATCATATTCATCTGCATATCGAGCCACATCAGTGCTGGTCCCCCCCATATCCAGCGTAAGAATTTTATGATAACCAGACCTTTTAGCAATTTCAGCTGCTCCCACAACTCCACCTGCAGGACCACTCAGTAAGCTGTCCTTTGGATGAAAAAATTCTTCCCCAACCAGTCCTCCTGCACTAGTCATAATTTTCAGGGAATGCCCTCCCAAAACTCCTTTTATCTTATTCAAATAATTATGAATAATTGGCGCTAAAT
>JAHQVQ010000250.1 GCA_019634305.1 Flammeovirgaceae bacterium
ACACTTGGCAGAACAAAGCATCTACTATTCATCATGTGAGTAGAAAAGAATATTGGATGCTAGATAGGGAAGTTACTACTGCTTCTGCCAAGGTCACTTTATATTACCAAAATCCAAAATCAGAAGTTGTAAACCCTGCAAGTTTACTTGTATCAAGATGGGATAGTGGAGATGCCGAATGGCAGGATAAAGGGGCTTCAGCTATTTCGGGAAATGGGGTTACATCCAATTTAGTTGCAGATTTCAGTCCATTCACTTTTGCTGATTATCATCCAATAAATCCGCTTCCTGTAACCTTAGTAGAATTTAATGCAAAATATAAGGGTGAAGGAGTAGATTTAACTTGGAAAACAGCCAATGAAACTGGAAATGCTGGTTTTATTCTAAAGAGGTCCATAGGAAATAGTAGTAATTTTGAAATAATTGCTCATTATGATGATAACTCAGAATTGCTTGGGAAAGGAAATACTGGACGGCTAAATAATTATTACTATTTAGATGATATAGGAATATCCCCAGGTGAAGTTCACTATTATCAGCTTGTACAAGTGGATAAAGATGGAAATGTCACTTCTTCTGAAATTAAAGCTGTGAATGTAGGATCAGAAGTAACACTTTATCAAAATCATCCTAATCCGGCTCGAAATAAAACAACTTTAAGTTTTTCAATTGATAATGAACAAAGAACACTTTTAGAAGTATTTGATATGAATGGAAGAAAAGTGGCTACCGTAGTTGATGAAATATTAGAAGGTGGGACTTACCAATATCCGCTAAATATTTCAAATTTACAGACAGGCATTTATACCGCCAGATTAATTCATGGTAAAAAAGTGTTAAGTATCAAAATGTCTATCATAAACTAATTACAACATTTTCTAATTTAGTAAAGCCTGATTATTTTCGAATAGTCAGGCTTTACTATTTAATCAGGTTATTTCTATTTTTGTGGCTAACAATTTATTAAACACCAATGCTATTATTTCTAAGAAATAGTAGCCTCTCTATCAGTCTTTTACGGCAAAATAATACACGGTTAATTTTGAATTACCACTTAAATCCATAAAAATGAAATATATAGTATCCTACTTTTGTTGTTTTTCTCATTTTGATCTCGTGATAATGTAAAGACTGAGAAAAAAAAGAGCAAGAAGCTTTAAAAACCATAAATCCTGAAAAAAAATTAAATGTAGCATTTTTAGCAATTGAGGGAGTTTATAACTCAGAATTAAAGGCTTCATTTGATATTTTCCAACATACTATTTTCCATACTTATCTAGGGATGAAACCTTAATTTCCTTTGTAAAAGAAAAAGGCAAACAAGCTCAATTTGTAATGTCTTTATGTGATGGGGCATTTATTTTGGTAAAAGCTGGTCTTTTGGATGGACAGGAATGTACAACTTTTCCAGGAGATATTGATAAGTTTAAAGAGATTTATCCTAATTTAACTGTTTCTAAGAATGTTAGTTTTGTGCATGATGGCAAGGCTATGACTACGGATGGTGGAGAAAAATCATATCATCCTGTCTTGTATCTGACAGAATTACTTTATGGGAAGAAAGTTGCCAAAGGAGTAAGAAGTAAGGAGTAGGTAGTGGTTTTGTGATAGATTGGAAACTAGAGGAAATTCAGAAAATCCATAAATTCTAAAAACTAACAAAACGATGCAATTACTGAAGTTACAACATGTTGTTTTTCAAGTACTTATTTTTTTCTGTGAAAGCCAATAGAGGATTGCTATAAATAAAATAATTGTTTTTTCAATCTTAGTTTGAAGGAAATGGCATTGCACTAACTACTTTTATAGAAGTAGAAAAGCGTTACTATTTCTCTAAATCTGAGAAAGTTATCCTTTAATTAGAAAGATGTTTTATTTATAATCTGTCAAAAACTTACATCCTTATTAATGGTAAAATAGATATTTAGAGACTGGAATAGTTGTAATTGGTCTAAAACCATGTGTATCAGCTTTGAAAAAAATCGAATAAAGGATTAATTTTTGATTAGAACTTACATAAAAATTGACATGAAATTAAAGTTCTTTTAATTTCATGAGAATGATGTATTTTCCTTTCATGATCTAGTTAGTTGAAAAAAGAATTGGTGATAAGTTATTTATGATAGATAATTATTATAAAATATTAGGATTAAATGAGAATTCCACTCAACAGGAAATAAAATCGGCTTATAAAAAGCTGGCTATTTTATATCACCCTGATAAAACTGGTGGAAACAAGATTGCAGAGGAAAAATTTAAACTAGTCAATAATGCTTATCAAATTCTATCCGATCCTCAACAAAGAGCGCAATACGACTTGTTGAGAAACTATTACCAGTTCCAGGCGACTACTACTTACACTGATTTCAATAATTCTACGTATTCTAAAAGTTATAAAAATGCCTACTACCAAAGGACGCATAATCAATATGCAAAGAATTATAAAGGATATGACAGGCAGAAAGCTGAAAAAGAGGGAATCGCCATTGGTTCCATCCTAATTTTCACCCTTCTTGCAATTGTGGGGATTTATATGGCTATAAATATTTATTTAAAGGAACGTTTAATAGAAAAATTGGCTGAACAGCGAAAAATTCAACTGGAGATAGTGGAAGATTATTATAAAAAGGAAGACTTTAGAGCTACCTTAATAGAAATTGATACCTTAATAGCTGGTCAACCTTCTGATGATGAATTTAGAGGAATTAGAGAGGAAGTAATATCAGAATTAAATAAACGAGCAGAAGCCAGTTTTCAAAAAGCCGATTATCAGAAAGCTTTGAAATATTATCTCATTTTGGGAGATTTCGAAACTATTTTTGAAACCGAGTTTGAGTATAAAGTAGCACTTTGTTATAAAAAACAAAACCAATTTGATAAGGCAATTGAAAAGCTTAAAATTTTAATTAATAAAGAACCAGAAGATTTTAGAGCATGGTGTGAGATTGGTAATATTTTCTTTTACAAAAAACAAAATTTTGAAGAGGCATTGCCTTATTACGATCATTCCAAAAAACTAGTAATTTCCTTTTATGAAAGGAGATACGGGAAAGCTTATCCTATGATTATTGAACCTTCTAATTTAAATAAAATCCATTTCGATATATTTTTTGGTAGAGCTAGCTTAAATAGTCAATTGGGAAATTTGGAAGACGCTATAAGAGATTGTAGCTGGGCTTCCTTCCTCCGACCCAAAAATGCTGATGTCTGGTTACTGAAAGCTGATTGTGAGCAAAAATTGGGAAACATCCAAAATGCCTGTAGCAATTGGGAAGAAGTTTATAGCTTTGAGCCAGATTTAGTAAAAAGTACTATGGGGAAATATTGTCGATAGTAACTTATTATATTCTGCTTTAAATAAACCACTCTGAATGGATTCAGTTACTCAAATTGTATTAGGGGCTGCTGTAGGTGAGGCAGTTTGCGGAAAAAAAATAGGGAATAAAGCAATGATTTGGGGAGCAATTGCCGGAACTATTCCCGATTTGGATGTTATGCTTGCTCCATTTCAGGATACAGTTCAGTACCTCAGCAATCACAGAGGTTTTACTCATTCCTTTTTATTTGCATTTCTTTTTAGTCCTCTATTTGCCTGGGTTTTACTTAAAATTTATCCAAATGGAAAAGCAGGCTTTAAAGATTGGACACTATTATTTTTCTTAGGATTTGTCACACATATTGCTTTGGATTCATTTACTACCTGGGGTACTCAGTTGTTTTATCCATTCAGTAATTATGGAGTAGCTTTTTATAGTGTATTTGTGATTGATCCATTATACACCGTCCCATTTGCTATTTTCTTAATTTGGGCTGCTTTCAAAAATAAGGAAAGTAAACTCCGATCAAAACTTAATTATATAGGAATAAGTCTAAGTACTTTTTACTTAATGATAACTGTTGTAAATAAAAATGTGGCCAATAAAGTGTTTGAAGAGAATTTTGCAAAGCAAGGAATTGAGTATGAATCCTATATCTCAAAACCCACTCCTTTTAATGCCATTTTCTGGTCAGTTACAGCAAAAACAAAAAACGGCTATTATACTGGTTTTTATTCTTTACTTGATAAACAAAAAGAAATCAAATTTTCCTTATTAGAGGGCAATCACCATATGTTATATCCATATAGCGAAAACCAGAAATTAAAACGGTTAATAGAAATAACTAAAGATTATTATATTGTTGAAGAGGTAGATAATAGGTTGGTAATTAATGATTTAAGGTTTGGTCAGTTTAACGGCTGGCAAGGGGATGAAAAAGCAGAGTTTGTTTTTGTTTATGAATTGGAAGAAAAAGAAGAGGAATTAATCATTGCACAAAAGGAATACTTATTCAAACCCGATAATGAATATTTAATAGCGTATTTCAACAGGATTGGGGGCAAGAAGTAGTGGTCTACAAAATTAAAGGGCTTTTGTGCAAAGTGTCTAGAGAATAGTCATCCAGGCAAATCTCAAATGTTTTTTTGGAAAAGGTTTCCCCCTTTCCAATCAAAGAAGTTCCATTTACCTTAAGTAATTCCGCCTTTGAGAGCAGTTTTTTATCAATATGTCCATTTTTGATTTGGTTCAATTTTATTTCTTCTTCAATGCTCACTCTTTTTTGAGTTTCAAGATCATACCACATTACTTGTTTTAAGCCATAGTTTAAACTAAAATCCTCTCTTTTTATAGTGTGATATTTAGGTCCAATGCCTTTTATTTTTTTCCATATACTCAATTTCTCTTTTTTTGTGAAAATAATATCTCCTCCAAAGGATATGATAAAATGAAAATCTAGGGCATTATCTGAAGTGTATTTATATTGGATACAGTATTTCATATCCAAAAGTTTTAATTTTAATTGCTGATTTATCATCACAGTCCGGTTTAGTTAGTCATTATCATCTAAATATATGTAGTTAGTCTCAAAGCCTTTATATTTATTACTTAAAAAAGATGATAAGAGTTTTAAGCCATTTTTACCTGCCTTTGTTATTTATGGAAATGAAGGCTGACAATTTACTGACAAAATAACAGGAAATTGGGCATGGAATAGTAATTGGAGGATCACATTCCTATAAAAGTCACTTTTAATTTTACAACATAAAAATTCATAACAAGGAAATGGAAGAAAAAGGAACAATTTCGGTAAATACCGAGAATATTTTCCCCATTATTAAAAAGTTTTTGTATTCCGATCACGACATATTTTTAAGGGAACTGGTTTCAAATGCTGTTGATGCAACCCAAAAAATTCAAAAATTAGCATCTATTGGGGAGTATAAGGAGGAAATTGGTGATGTAAAAATAAAAGTATCTGTAGACGAAAAGGCAAAAACCATTACCATAAGCGATAAAGGTATTGGAATGACTGCAGAGGAAATAAAGAAATATATCAATCAGGTTGCTTTTTCAGGAGCTACAGAGTTTGTAGAAAAATTTAAGGGAATAGATGATACCAATCAGATTATCGGAAAATTTGGTTTAGGTTTCTATTCTGGGTTTATGGTAGCTGAAAAAATAGAAATTATTACCAAGTCATATCAGGAAGGAGCTCAGGCTGCCAGATGGGAATGTGACGGTACCACTAGTTTTTCTATTTCCGATGCAGAGAAAGAAGAAAGAGGAACTGATATTATTCTTTATGTAAATGAAGAATCCAAGGAATATTTAGAAAAACTAAAAATTCAGAATATCCTTGAAAAATATGGAAAATTCCTTCCTATCGAAGTAGAATATGATGAAAAGGTAATTAATAAAACTGCACCAATTTGGACCAAATCTCCAAATGAACTTAAGGATGAGGATTATCTTGAATTCTATAAGACGCTTTATCCAATGTCAGAAGATCCATTATTTTGGATTCACCTGAATGTTGATTATCCATTTAACTTAACCGGAATTCTTTACTTCCCGAAAGTAAGACAGGATATTACTCAGCATAAGGATAAAATTCAACTTTATTCTCGACAAGTATTTATTACTGATGAAGTAAAGGAAATTGTCCCTGAATTTTTAACGCTGATGCATGGCGTAATCGATTCGCCAGATATCCCTTTGAATGTTTCAAGAAGCTACCTTCAGGCAGATAGTAATGTTAAGAAAATTAATAGTTACATCACCAAAAAAGTGGCTGATAAACTAGGTGATTTATTCAAAAATGATAGAGAGGCCTACCAACAAAAGTGGGAAAGTATTGGCCTTTTTGTGAAATATGGAATGATTTCCGATGAGAAATTTTATGATAGAGCAAAAGGATTTGGATTACTTAAAAACCTTAATAATGAGTTCTTTACATTTGATGAATACCTTGCCAAAATTGAGGCTAATCAAACCGATAAGGATAATAAGAAGGTAATTATTTATACCACTGATCAGGGGAAACAAGATTCCTATATTCAGGCAGCTAAGAAAAAGGGTTTTGATATTCTTAAGTTTGATGAAATAATTGATACTCATTTTATTGGAGTATTGGAGCAAAAGCTAGAGAATGTAACGCTGAAAAGGGTTGACTCAGAAGTAGTTAATAAGTTGGTGGAGAAAGATGAAAAACTTGAATCTGTTCTAAGCAAAGATGATGAAGGAAAAATCAAGGATATTTTCAAAAAGGCTATTGGGGATGAAAAACTAGAGCCAGAAGTTTTGGGAATGTCTGTAGATGAAGCTCCTGTGACTATAACTGTACCTGAATTCATGAGAAGAATGCAGGAAATGTCTGAAATGCAGGGAATGAATATGTTTGGGGCAATGCCAAATTCTCAAACAGTTACCATTAATGGAAACCATCCTTTAATAGATAAAATTTTGAAAAGTGATGGAGAAGAAGCTCAAAAAACTTTGGCTAAGCAGGCTTACGATCTTGGCCTATTGTCACAAGGTTTATTAACCGGAGCGAACTTAACCTCTTTTATAGGGAGAAGTTTTGATATGATTTCAAATAAATAAGTACCAGTACTAATTTGTATTGAGAGATTTCATCTCATTATCAATTAGTTATGGCTCAATTGAATATATTTAATTGAGCCCAATTGCAGAAGAGGTTTTGTATAGAAATTTAATGTGAAAGAAAAAAGGACTTTAATTTTTCAAAGTCCTTTTTTCTTTTTAACGCTTATTAGCTTAGGCAACTAATGCAATATTTAACCAACCTTTGGCCTCACTTTCAGAACCAAAATATTGAGTTTGAAGTGAACCTATAGCCGTATCTTCTTCAAAAGTTTGCTCGATTGCAACCTGATTAAAAAAGTCTTCTGGCATTACAAATGCAATTCTTTTTACTCCTACTTTAATGTATTTTGGTACAATTTGAGAATCGTGCCAGGTTTGTAATTCTGGAACTAAAGTATGGAAGTACTGCCTTGCATCTACATAGATTTTATTAAGGCCTTCCTTTTCTACTACGTCAACTACTGCAGTTAAGGTTGCTTTAAATCCATCGTCACCCATTACCTGAGTATTAGGTTGCCAAATCATTGTTAAGGTTTTGGATGTTTGATTAATTTCAAACTTTGCGAAAGTTGTTTTAAATGTGCTCATCATAAAAAAATTAAATTGGACTATATCTAAAATTAAATACGAAACGAGTATTCCAGAAATGCATTGTATAATTTGGTTTTATATTTTTTTATTGCTATAAAAGAAGTAACTCATTTGTTGTCTAACTAATATGTATTTGACTTGTTGACTTACGAACTTAAGCTGCCACAGTTGATTTCTCCATTTCCTTGCTTTCTTCCGTTTGATTTACAGTTGATTGTTCTTTACCAAATTCATTCATCATAATTTGTTTAAATAGAATTACGAAATAAAGAATTGGAGGAATTGCAGACAATTTGAATAGTATATTTACCCTGTCAAAAGCCAGAAGGGAAAACTGATCACTTAATTCCATATGAATAATCAGCCCTACGTAGGCAGTTATTATAATCAAAATACTATGAGTTGAGGCCCAAAAAACGATACTATTTGCTGTTTCTTTTTCCTTATATCCACCATTCTTTATTCTTCTATATTGCCAAATAGAAATTGGGATCGTTAAGGCAATGGCACTTACAATTGCTCCAGGAACTTCCCAAAATAAATACATAGGAAGCAGAAGCGAATAGGCTATAATATGGCCTAAACCATAAATTTTAATGGCCTTTTCAGGTCCAAGTGCTACCACTACTGTTTTTTTACCCACTACTACATCACCATCATGATCAGATAAATTCATTATCATCATTCTATTATATTGAATGATGAATGCTGGAAGAAGGATAATTAAGATAGGGGCAAGTACTTCTCCCGCCTGAAGGGCAAAGCCTATAGAAGGAACCAGAAATACTAGGGTAGTGGCCACGGCAAATTCTCCTAGTCCTGTATAATTAAACTTAAATGGTGGAGCAGTATAGAACCACCCGAAAAATAAACCCGCAGTTACAATCCAACTTGCAGATTTATTGGGCATGATCATAGTAAGGCCTATTCCTACAAATAAAAGAATATAGCCTAATCCTATACTTGTTTCTGGTTTTACCTTTCCCTCAACCAAAACTCTGCTACCTCCTGTCCACTTGGTAAAAGATAAATTCGCTCGGTCTGCTTCCAAATCATAGTATTCATTGCAATAATGTGTCATTAAATGAATACACCAGACCGCAACCAACCCGACTATATAATTGAACAGACTTAATTGCGTATAGCCAAGGGAAAGACAAATTGTCGTACCAAAAGTGTAAGACATAGAGCTATAAATCAAAAACTTAAGCCTTCCTAGTCTTAGTAAATTTTTAAAAAAGTTCATAATTGCTTTCTAGAAATTAAATAATTACATAAGCCACCAGAGAGTTTTCTGGCGGCCTTTGCTTTCAAAATAGTTTCAGAATATATTTTTTGAATTGGATTAGACAGGAATTATAAGGTTCCTCTCAACTCTTGTTCTCTCTCGATGGATTCAAAAAGTGCTTTGAAATTTCCCTTTCCAAACGACTGAGCTCCCTTCCTCTGAATAACCTCAAAAAACAAAGTTGGTCTTGGTCCTAGAGGTTTGGTAAAAATTTGTAATAGATAACCATCTTCATCTCTATCTACCAAAATCCCCAATTCTCTGATGGCATTCAATTCTTCATCAATTTCACCTACTCTTTCATATACAGTATCATAGTAGGTTGTAGGAACATTTAAAAATTCAATTCCTCTACTTCTAAGATGAGTTACTGTTTCAATAATATTGTCTGTGGTGATAGCAATATGCTGTACACCAGCTCCTCCATTGAAATTTAGATACTCTTCAACCTGGGATTTTTTCTTTCCTTCTGCGGGTTCATTAATTGGGAATTTAATTTTTTTATTTCCATTCACCATTACTTTGCTCATAAGAGCGGTGTAATCAGTGGAAATTTCATTGTCATCGAATGAAATTAGTTGGTAAAATCCCATAACATTGGCGTAAAAGTCTACCCATTTGTTCATTTCTCCCCAGCCTACATTTCCAACTACATGGTCCACATCTTTAAATCCAATTTCAGCTGGTTGGTAATTTGTTTCCCATTTTTCGAAGCCTGGAAGAAATATTCCATTATAATTTTTCCTTTCTACAAACATATGTACCGTTTCTCCATAAGTATGAATCCCAGCTCTTTTTACTTCACCTGTTGGGTCTTTTTCTGCTACAGGACTTAAATAAGGTTTTGCACCTCTTAAAACTGTTTCATTGAAAGACTTGTTGACATTATCTACTGTTAGAGCAACTACTTTTACGGCATCTCCTTTCGCTTCTATATGTTTTCCAATTTCCTGATTGTTTCCCAGAGGACTAGTTAGAACAAGTTTGATATTGCCCTGGCAAACAACATAAGATTGCCTGTCCTTAATTCCGGTTTCAAGACCGCAATAAGCTAATGGCTGGAAACCAAAAGCTGATTGATAATAATAGGCTGCCTGTTTGGCATTACTTACGTACATTTCAATATAATCTACTCCTAATAATGGGAGAAAATCTTCAATAGCTGGTAAGATTTTTTCAACTGACGGTGCTTTTGTGGTCATAACTTAAATGGCTGTTTCAGATTAGAAATACTTTTTTAGAAATAATTTTTTGGAAAGTAAAATTGTTAGATTAAATAGTAGCATCTTTAGAGATTAAGGTGCTGAATATTTAATGGTTAATATTTCGAAAAGTACAAGTTGAGTTCGTCACAAGCCCTGGTGGAAAACAAGCCAAACGACTTGTTGAGCCCTTCCAGTTTCTACATCACGTTATGATAGTAATTGTTAGTTTTTTTATTAAATAGATATGATAGTAAAAGTGGTTAAATAGATGTGCAGAATTAAATATACTTAATAAGTGCTACAACTATTTGATAAAGAGATGAAAATGCTCAATATAAAAGAGTAAAGGGACTTAATCTCTATTATTTATAAGCAATAACAGCAGAGCAAGGACCTGCCAAATGAATTTTCTCACTGGATTTGAAACCTGCTTCTTTCACCCAGGAATCAAAATCTGCTCCTGTGAAATCGAAGGCATCTCCAAACTCTATTAACATATTTAATGACATCATTAACCCAAATGCATTTTCCTTTCTTTCGTCATCAATGATATTTTCAATGGCTACAAACGCCCCGCCCTCTGGAAGAGCATCATAAGCTTTTTTGATTAATTTTTTCTTATCTTCAAGATTCCAGTCATGTAGAATCATACCCATGGTAATGACATCAGCTTTTGGAAATTCATTTTTGAAGAAATCTCCTCCCTGAGTTTTTACATTCCCATTTTGATTGTTTGCTTCAATAAATTCTTTGGCGATAGGCTCAACTTTAGGCAAATCGAAAGAAGTACATTGCATGTGGGGATTATGCTCTGCAACAAGACATGATAAGAGACCAACAGCACCTCCCATATCATACATCGTGTTGTATTTTGAGAAATCGAACTTCTTGGCGAATGCTGTAAAATTTCCTCTGGAAATACCAGTCATGGCATTAGCAAATAGCTTTAATCTTTCTGGCTCGGCATAAACACTTTCAAACATGGACTTACCAGTATGCTTGATTTCATTTTGCGCTTTTCCTGTAACCATTGCTTCATCAAGATCAGCCCAGAATTTGTACAATCTATCATTGGCCATTTCCAGGATTCCTCCAATATAAGCTTGCTTATTTCTGTCCAGGAAAAAATCGGTTTCAGGAGTGTTACTATAAATTGCAGTTTCTTTTAATCCTTTTCTTGATAAAAAATTTAAGGCAACCAAGGTATCTAATAGGTCATAAACACCTCTGTCGTGCCATCCAACCTTGGTTTGGATTTCCTTTCCGGAAAGACTTTTGTTTTTAGCAAGAATAGTGAAAATACCTGCCTTTACCGCAGTTAACAAGGTTTTTGAAGCCCAAAAACCCATTCCCACCTGCATAATACCAGATGGATCAAGTGCTGGTTGTGAGGTTTCTATTGCTACTTCAATTGAAACTTTTCTGTTATCAGACATGAATGTAGAATTTAAGGTTTTAAAATCATTAAAGTGAATAGAACTTTTTTTATTCCTAAATACAGACATCTCATAGCTGGTTAATAGTTTGATGTCTGTCAATTAAAGAATTAATGAGTTCTAATTACTTAGTGGAACTCACCAAATAATTTATAACCTACTCATGTGATTTTTTTTATAAAAGCTGAAAATAAGTATAAAATATTGGTGTATAAGTTGTTTATATAGCCTTTATACTGAAAGTATTGTATAAACATAAGATATAATTTGTGTTGTTTGTGTTCGTAATCCTTCCAAATAAACTAAATACAACCAAACATTAAGATTATGAACAAAAAATCACTACGTTTTTATGGAGTTATCTTCTCATTATTGATATTTCTTTCAGCGTGCACTGAGGAAGAAATCATCCCTACTACAGATTTTAAGTATCAGACAATTGCTTTTGAATATGGCAATACCAAATTATTAACCCCTTCTATTACTGGCCAAATAGCCGGACAATTTGAATCTTCAAATGAAGCTGTTATAATAGATGCGAATACAGGAGTCATCAATCTGGATACTACTTTGAAAAACTTAAATTTAGCAAAAGGGGAAAAGCTTAATTTCGAAATTAAATTGGTAAATGCCGGAACATTAATTCAAACAAAAACCTTAAAGCTTTATACTTTTAAAAGTACCAATGATATTCCAGGTTATTTACTCGATCTGACTGGGTTTAAGTTGAGGAAGGATGGAGATGATGATGATCCACCTGTTATTATAGATGGGAATGACTAAGTACCAGTACTATTTTATATTGAATATTTTTATCCCATTATCAAAAAGTTGTGGCACTTATTAAGTGTATTTAATTCGGCACATCTATTTAATGTTTTAATTTATTGATATTTTAAACCGACCATTTATGGTCGGTTTTTTTTATAACCTTTTTTTGAGGTCTAAAGGCAGGTTATATAATTATAAAATTGTATAAGGTAGTTTAGCACCAATCTTTTGATCTAAGTTTATCTTTCTTGTAGTAAATTTTCCTTGAGAAAATAAAAGTGAATGGAAATTATATCAAACAGAATTTTTTGTAAATTTGATCTAGTATCTAATTCTATCTTGAATGAAAGTCAGATCGGGTGTTATTTTATTATTCATTGTCCTAATTATTGCTCCATCCAAAGTTGTTGCTTCAGATTCCCTCAAAATACAACATTATATTGACAAAGGAGATATCATCTTTAAAGAAAAGAAAAGTAAGCTAGATACTCTCGCGCTAAATCAATACTTCCAAGCCATTGAAATTCAGAAAAAAAATGATGCTAAATCTGAAGTGATGGTTACTTTGTATTTAAGATGTGCAAGTGTTTATTATAGAAATAGAGATTATGGTGAAAGCTTATATTACTATAAAAAAAGCTTATTAGTTGAATCAAATTTCAAAAATAATTCAGAAGAATTGTTGAGTATCAATAAAAAGATTGGTCAGGCATTTTGGCAATTAAAACAAATTGATTCGGCTTTTTCCTATTATACCAAAGCGGAAGCATATGCTATTCAATTTCCTGATAGAAAAGTAACAGCAGATCTTTATGGTTATATTGGTGTATTACATTTTGGCTTAGGAAATTATAAGCAAAGTTTAAATTACACCTTAAAGTATCTTGATATTTATGAAATATATTTTCCTGAAAACAGCAAGGCTATTTATTACGCAAAAAATAATATTGGATCTATTTATAAAAGATTAGGGGAATTCGAAAAATGTATTGAGATATATAAACAAATAATATATGATAATAAAGATAAAGGCATAAGTTCAAATACTAATATTATTGTTTTCCAAAATTTGGGTGTTGTATATAATAAGTTAGGGAATTTTAAAGAAGGTAAAAGTTATTTAGAACAAGCTTTGCAAAATCATAATTTTGAAGATCAATCCAATGCCAGTTTATCAATAAGACTTTATGAAAATTTAGGAGATACTCATCAGGGATTGGGTGATTATACTTTAGCTTTAAACTATTTCGACAAGGCCTTAAGTGAAAATCAAAAATATTTTAATTCAGAAAATGTCCTATTGGCAGGAATCCTAAAGAAAAAAGCTGTTCTTTTTTTAGAAATGGAGAAGAAGGATGAAGCTCTCTCAGAAATCCAAAAATCCCTAAACACCTTAGTAGTCAATTTCAATGATTCTAACGATCAGGTTAATCCCAAACTGCCCTTAAATACCCTCTCTGATATTCAAACATTTAATGTATTAGCCAGCAAAGCCAAAATAATTGAAAAGTTTAATGAAAATAATGATCCTGAAACTTTTAAATTAGTTTTAGAAACCTACCAGCTGGCTTTACAACTTGCCGAAAAAATCAGAAAGAGTTATGATTCGGATGAGGCTAAATTGTTTTTTCAAAACAATGTTTATCCAGTATTTGAGAAGTCTATGCTGGTGTCTCTCCAATTGTTTGAATTAACTAATGATGTAAAGTATCAACAACTTGCTTTTCAGTTGTCTGAGCAAAGTAAAGCTGCTGTTTTGGAGGAGTCTATTAAGAATCATGAGATTAAAGGATATACTGGTATCCCAAAAGAATTACTGGTTCAGGAAAGGGATTTGAAAATTCAGTTGTCTAAAGTGAAAAGCAGATTGGCCAATGCCAATGATCAGGAAAAGATTGATAAATACACCTTACAACTGGCGGATTTGGAAATAGAATTGGGTAAGGTAATTAAATCTTTCGAAGCCTTTCCAAACTATTATGATTTAAAGTATGCCAATAGTGAAGTTAATCTGGAGGAATTTCAGGACAAACTAAAGGCTGATAACAAATCTTTTGTAGAATATTTCTGGGGAGAAAAGGAGATTGTTGGTTTCTTAATAAGCGAAGATAACTTTATGATCAAACGCTTTCCATTAGATAGTGTATTAATTGATAATATTGATAAATATTATTCAGCTTATAAAACGTATAATCCGGGAGAATCTTTTGATGGACATCAGTTTGGTTACGAGATCTACAAAAATATTTTTGAGCCATTTGAAGCGGAACTTTCCAAACATGAAAAGCTGGTCATCATTCCCGATGGAAAGTTGAATTATTTGCCATTTGATGCCCTAAGAACTGACCCCAATAAAAACTTATTCTTAATAGAAAAGTATATCATTAGTCAATCCTATTCAGGGAAATTATGGTTAGATGCTCAGAAAGTTAATAATACCAATAATAATGAAATTCTGGCAATGGCCCCATTTGCCAAGGATGTTTCCCTGGGCTATGTTGCTTTCCGGGATAAATACTTCAGCCCATTGCCAGCAACCCGACAGGAGGTGAAGGGTCTATGTGAGAATTTCTATATTAATGAAGAGGCTACTAAAACCCGTTTTTTAGAGGAATATCGAAATTATAATATTCTCCATTTTGCTACACATGCGGAAGTGAATGAGGAAGAACCATCTTCTTCTTATATCACTTTTTATCCAAATGGAGAGGATGAAGAATACCGTTTGTATGTTCATGAAATGTACAATCTGAATTTTGACAGTACCAAACTGGTTGTATTGAGCGGTTGCGAAACGGGTAGTGGGCAATTTCAAAAAGGGGAGGGGATTATGAGCCTGGCTAGAGCAATTGCCTATGCTGGATGTCCCAATATAATTATGACTTTATGGAGGGCTGAGGATGAATCAACTTCCTTTATCGCTCAGAAAATGTATAATTACCTGGATGGCGGAATGCCAAAAGATGAAGCATTGAGGCAGGCAAAACTAGATTATTTAAGTTCGGATGAATTTTTTAAAATTGACAAAACCCCAGTCCATTGGGCCAACTTTATCGTCATTGGCAATGCTGATCCTATCGCCAATCTGCCTCTTTATAAACAAAAGCTTTTTTGGATAAGTCTGGCACTACTTTTTGGTGGGTTAGTTCTATTCTTTCATATGAGAAAAAACTAGGAGTTAAGCTGAACAGAAAATCTGTTCTAAAATTACAATCAAACGATAATGATTGTAAGATGAAATAGGAAAATTCAGCTACTATTTGAGCTTGTTTAAGTTTTGTATTTGACCGGGGTGACGCTCACTGAAAAATGTCAGTTTGGGGTTTTCAGGATGCTATAATTTTTTTTAGTAGCAGTGCTATTGGAAAATTGTATAGTGAACTGATGTTCCAGAACCGGGTAGGTGTTTATTTGTCATTTTGTAACCGAAAGGATAAAATTTAAATATGCTAAAGTGATTTTTCAATACATCATTAATGTTAGGAAATATGGTCTAGGTATCTAAAGAGGAATGAATAGAAATGAAACATGCAACGTATTAGGGTTTTATTCTCAATTTTAAATCTTAGGGCTTGCGCATTTGCACATTAATATGAATATTTACAAAACTTGAGTAATAACAAAATACAAATTTTTAACTAGCGAATAAATTGTTTTCAAAAGATACAGGTATTTTTCTAAATTATTATTTTTGTACTAGAGATCACAATTAATTTAAAACTAAGACTATAAAAAAGATTGCATGGATAAGCAGTGGTACGTAATCTACACAAAACCCAAAAATGAAAAAAAGGTAAATCAGCGGCTGGTTGATAAAAATATTCAAACATTTCTCCCCTTACAGAAAACACTTAGGCAGTGGAGTGACAGGAAAAAGAAAGTCGAAGTTCCAGTGTTTTCCTCCTATCTTTTTGTTCGAATTGACATCAAAAATAAATATGATGTTTTAGAAACTTATGGAGTGGTACGTTTTGTAAACTACCTTGGTAAACCAGCCATTGTACGAGAACATGAGATAGAGGCTATTCAGTTTTTATTGAATAATTATACAGAAATAAAAGCAGAATCTTTGTCTATTGGAAGTAGACTTGAAATAAAAGCAGGTGCTCTAAAAGGGAATACTGGAATAGTAGTAAAGCATAAAAATGGATCAGTAAGTTTAGCAATGGAAA
>JAHQVQ010000251.1 GCA_019634305.1 Flammeovirgaceae bacterium
GGCAGTATTTTTTAATTTACCATCCTGACTGAACCAAACTGGAGTGAAATTTCTGTTTTGGTAAAAAGAATTGATATTGTTTTGAACCTCAAGTTGTTTTGGGTTTAGGTTTATCAGTTTAAATTTATCTTCTGAGACTGCTAACTGTAATTGCAAATGGGTACTAACCTTTTGTTTTAGCTCATTTGCAAAATAAGTTTGGGCAAATATATTTTTAGAAGCTACTATAAATAAAATAGCTATAATAATAGAAGTTGTCTTCGTTGCTGATTGAAGTTTCATAATATTCAGTTATGATTTAATTTATGCTAGTTAAGTTCTTTTACGGTTTTTATCATTTCCTGTTTCAAAAGTAAACTAACTAGTCTAAATCTTACATTTCCTGTTTTCTTCAATATCGGGTTTAATAAAATTTAATATCAGATTATTTTATTGAAAATTTTATTTTTTTCGATTTATTCAGGTGATATCTGTTAAAAATAAGTAATAATGTATTGATTTATAAGGTGGGTTTCTTTAAGTCTTGTTAACAGGATAATAAGGAATCATCCCCGGTACAGGGAAATTACCTTCATGTAAGAAATTATTAAAAAGTAAAGGTTTCAGGCTTTAAATAGGAGAGAGGAATCCCCATAACTCAGAAAGCGGTAGTCATTATTAAGTGCTTCCCTGTAAATTTTTCTCCAGTCATTTCCTATAAATGCAGCCACCAATAAAATAAGTGTACTTGATGGTTGGTGGAAGTTTGTAATTAGTGCTTCACAAACTTTAAACTGATATCCGGGAAAAATAAAAATTTCCGTCTCACCAGTAATTTGTTGTAAATTATACCTATCCATGTAATCCAGAATGGCTTTAAATGCAGTCAGTTTATCAGGAAGATTGGTTTTTCGGTCTTGATATGGATACAATTTCGCTATAAAAAAGTCATTTTTTTCAGTTTCATCCAGCAATTTTACTCCGAACCAATACAGACTTTCCAAAGTTCTCATGGAGGTGGTTCCTACGGGGATTACCTTTTTATTCTGTAAAAGTACTAGAAGGTTTTCTCTTGAAATTACCACCTGTTCATTATGCATTGTATGTTCTAGTACATTTTCAGTTTTTATTGGTTGAAAGGTTCCTGCTCCAACATGCAATGTAACCTCATCCATTAAAACACCCTGTTTTTGTAGATTTTCTAAAACTTCTGTTGTAAAGTGCAATCCTGCTGTGGGAGCAGCTACAGCTCCTTCTTCCTTAGAATAAATGGTCTGGTAAGTGTCTTTGTCTTTAGAGGTGGGTTTTCTATTTAAATAGGGGGGAAGTGGTACTTCTCCAGCGGCAATTACCACATCAACAAAATGCGTTCTTTCTTCTTTCCAGGAAAATTGAACATATCTTTTTTCTCTATCAATTAATTGAGCCTGGAGTTCAATTTCATATTCTCCAACAATCAGATTTCTTTTTAACACTTGATCTTCTTTCCATCTTTTTAAATTGCCTATCGTGCATTCCCAAATGGTAGTATCTTTTACCAACATGGCTTCCTGAACTAGTGGGGTGGGAGAAACAGGATGCAAAAGAAATACTTCTATAGTAGCTCCAGATTCTTTTTGGAAATATATTCGGGCAGGAAGTACTTTGGTATTATTGAATATTAATTGATATTCATCAGAAATAAAATCAGGTAGATTTTTAAATGTATGGTGCGCAATCTTCTGATCTCTATAAAGCAATAACTTTGATTCATCTCTTTTTTCTAGAGGATATTTGGCTATACGATTATCTTGTAATTCGTACTGAAAATCTGCTAGTTTTATATTACTGTTTATTATAAAATTATTTTCCATTTACATTCTTCTTAATTCTCAAAAGCTGTATAATTGCAAAATTTTGGAGAACGGCCTTTCTTGTTATGTTCCAAATTATTTTTCCCTAAACCTACAAAAAAAATCAGCGGAAATGTATAAAGTTATTCGCCCCCTATTATTCCTTTTAGACCCTGAATTCATCCATCATCTGATGTTTAAATTGATCAAAATTGGGGTAAATTTTCCCTTTGTCAAAGGAATACTAAAAAAAGTATATGGTCCAAAAAATAAACAACTTGAAAGGGAAGTATTTGGATTGAAATTTCCAGGGCCAGTAGGCCTGGCTGCTGGTTTTGATAAGAATGCCTTATTAATAGATGAACTTTCCGCATTTGGTTTTGGATTTATTGAAATTGGTACAGTAACACCAAAACCTCAGGAAGGTAATCCCAAGTCTCGTTTATTCAGATTAAAAGCAGATAATGGGATAATCAACCGAATGGGATTTAATAATGATGGGCTTGATCTTGTTGTGGAACGCCTTAAAAAAAGGAAAAGTAAGGTAATAGTTGGAGGGAATATTGGGAAAAATAAGGTGACCCCAAATGAAGAAGCTATCAGCGATTATTTAATTGGTTTTGAAAAACTTTTTGATTTCGTGGATTATTTTACAGTTAATGTAAGTTCTCCAAACACACCGGGTTTGAGAGATTTGCAGGAAAAAGAACCACTAAAAAAGCTGCTTTTTGCTTTGAAATCAGAAAATTTGAAGAAGCCCAATCCAAAGCCAATTTTGCTTAAAATAGCTCCAGATTTAACAAATAGCCAACTTGATGATATCATTGAAATTGTGACAGATACAGAGATAGATGGGATAATAGCAACTAATACCACAATAAGTAGGGAGGGGCTGAAAACCAGTAAAAATGAGATAGAAAAAATAGGAAATGGAGGGCTTAGTGGGAAACCTGTTGCTTCAAGGTCAACGGAGGTAATTAAATACCTTTTTGATAAATCTGGAGGCCAATTAAAAATAATCGGAGTAGGTGGAATTCATTCTGTGGAAGATGCTGTAGAGAAAATAAAAGCGGGAGCATGCTTGGTACAAGTTTACACTGGTTTTATTTATGAAGGTCCGGAATTAGTGAAAAAAATAAATAGTGAATTAGGCAACTTTTTGAAATAAAATGAGTAAAATCAAGAAATTGTTTGTTTTTTTGTCCATTTCCGGACAAAAATCTAACAAAACCGGACAGGTAGAAGTACTTTTTAATAACCTTTAAATCTTTAAAGTGTACTGAATATCAGTAAATTAAGCCTTATGGCACACCAATTGGTTAAATTTGAATTATAAATTTATAATTTAAGAAAAGCTTTTTCTAAGCTTTCATAAAAATATTTGATTGTTGTAGTTTTAATAATTGTGGTTGTTAAAAGCCGTTTCTTTGAAACGGCTTTTTCCATTTATTATCATTACAAATATGTTGTATAAAAAAAACTGTTCTTTAGAACAAGGATTTATTAAACATATAATCTCTTTTTTTCTTATAATCTGCTATCAATTAATTCTTTATCAACAACAGCTTTCACATCATAGAAAATTGTATTGTCTTTTTTCAATTTTTTAATATCAATTGATTTGAACTCTTCATGAGCTACTGAAAGGATAACTGCTTCATAAGGCTTTTCTGCAATTTGATCGTAATTCGTGATTAATTCTACTCCATATTCTTCTTCCACTTCCTTAGGATCAGCATGGGGGTCAAAAATATCAATATTTACTCCAAATTCTCTTAATTCCTCAATAATATCTATCACCCTTGAATTTCTGATATCAGGACAATTTTCCTTAAATGTGATGCCCATTATTAAAGTATTGGCTCCTTTAATTACCATCCCTTTTTGAGTCATAAGTTTGATTACCCTGTTAGCCACATACATGCCCATGTTATCATTAATCCTTCTTCCCGACAGAATAACTTCTGGCCTATAACCTACTGCTTCAGCTTTGTGTGTAAGGTAGTAAGGATCAACTCCAATACAATGTCCACCAACAAGTCCAGGCCTGAAAGGGAGGAAATTCCATTTAGATCCTGCAGCTTCCAGCACTTCAATGGTATCAATTCCTAATCTTTCAAAAATTAATGCAAGTTCATTTACAAAAGCGATGTTGACATCTCGTTGAGAGTTTTCAATAACTTTTGCTGCTTCAGCCACCTTTAAATTTGAGGCTTTATGCGTTCCAGCAGTAATGATACTTTTGTATAATTGGTCTACTTCTTCTGCAATTTCAGGAGTGCTACCACTGGTTACTTTTTTGATATTTGGTAATCTATGCACTTTGTCTCCTGGATTAATTCTTTCAGGAGAGTAACCACAAAAGAAGTCCTGGTTATATTTTAAATTACTGTGTTTTTCAAGTATTGGAACACAATCATCTTCAGTACAGCCGGGATAAACGGTGGACTCATAAATCACAATATTTCCTTTTGTAAGACACCTGCCTACCGTTTTGCTAGCACTTATTAACGGTGTTAAATCGGGTTTTTTAAACTCATCGATTGGTGTGGGAACAGTTACAATGTAAATATCTACATCTTGTAAAGCTTCTAGATTTGAAGAAAATGTCAAATGCTTTGTGGCTTTTAGTTCTTCAGAATCTACCTCTCTTGTTCTATCAAAGCCTTCAGAAAGTTCTTTTATTCTTGGTTCATTAATATCAAAGCCAATTACTGGTCTTTTTTTTCCAAATTCTACTGCTAGTGGCAAACCCACATATCCTAATCCAATTACTGCAATCTTCTTCATATTGTTTTAAATTTGGGTTCACTGAATGCTATCTAATTCAAAATGAAGTTTTATTATGAATTAATAAAAAATGAAGCTGTGAAAAATTCAGCGAAAATTGTTAAAAGTTGTTCCGAGATTAATTAATAAAAAAATCGAAAAAATTAAAGTCTAAAAAACCTTTCTAATTAAACTATTAAGGCTATAAAAAATTACATGTAAAAAAGAGAAAAACCTAATTTTGGGTTCTCTATAGATTTTTTTTAAATAAAAATCAGATTAAATTTTAAATAGGTTCCAATTTACAAAAAAATACGACTCAAATAGACCTGGAACCAAAACATATTCAAAAATCCTTAATGCTAAATATTTTTTACAGAACTTTGTAGATTATTCAAAATTGATAGTAAAAAATGGACTATAATGTCTAATTCAAATTTATAATTGATGGCATCTTCAAATTTTATAGATTACGTAAAAATATATTTTAGATCGGGAAATGGTGGCCCTGGTTCGGCCCATTTCAGAAGGGAAAAATTTATAGAGAAAGGAGGCCCAGATGGTGGTAATGGAGGTAGGGGAGGACATATTATTTTAAAAGGGAACAAAAATTTATGGACACTTCTCCATCTGAGATATAGGAGGCATATTTTTGCTGAAAATGGAAGCCATGGAGAGGGAGGTTGTAGATCAGGGGCTCAAGGGGTAGATGAAATTATTGAAGTGCCTTTAGGAACAGTAGCCAGGGATGCCGAAACTGGTGAGAAAATTCTGGAAATTCTTGATGACGGTCAGGAAGTAACCCTTGTGAAAGGAGGTAGAGGAGGCCTTGGAAATGACCATTTTAAGTCTGCCACAAATCAAGCACCTCATTATGCCCAACCGGGTGAAGAAGGTATAGAACAAACTGTAATTCTGGAACTGAAAGTCCTGGCTGATGTAGGACTTGTAGGTTTTCCAAATGCAGGAAAATCTACTTTGCTTTCAGTGTTATCTGCGGCCAAACCTAAAATTGCCGATTATGCTTTTACAACACTTGTACCTAATTTAGGGGTGGTTTCATATAGAGATCACCGATCTTTTGTAATTGCTGATATTCCGGGAATAATAGAGGGAGCTGCAGAGGGAAAGGGGTTGGGTACCAGGTTTTTACGTCATATTGAAAGAAACTCGGTTTTACTTTTTATGATTCCAGCTGAAGCAGAGGATATAAAAAAGGAGTACGAAATTTTATTAAGCGAACTTAAAAAGTTTAACCCGGAATTATTGGATAAAGTAAGGGTGCTGGCGATTACAAAATCAGACTTAATAGATAAGGAACTAGAGAATTTGATGAGAAAAGAACTGCCTAAGGGTATTCCAGTAGTGTTTATTTCTTCTGTAGTACAAAAAGGGCTAGCTGTTTTAAAGGATAAATTGTGGGAAGCGCTACAGGTCTAATATTACGTTATTGTTTAGTGAATTAAACTTCATTTTAGAATTTCTTATAATGTGGCCTATCAAAATATGTTAGGCTTTCTCATTAAGAAAAAATCTTAATAATTATTTTAATTTGCCTTAATACTTAATTGGATTTTTCAAAAAAATACCATTTATTTGTGAAAGCGGTTGTGCACAAGTGATTATATTCGTTAAAATGCATCTATAAAAAATATGAAACTAAAACATTTCAATCTGCAACTAGGATGTCAATTTTTAAAGGCCTTTAGTGATGAATCCAGAATTAGAATTGTTCATCTCCTATTCAGAAATAAAGAAATGTGTATTTCAGATATTGAATTAGTTTTAGATTTCACCCAAACAAAAACCTCCCGTCATTTAATATACCTTAAAAATGCTGGATTAGTTGATTCCAGGAAAGTAGATCAATGGACATACTATTCTGTGAAAGAAGAAGTATCGGATTTTGTGGAGATGATTTACAAGTATCTGGATAAAGATCAAAATTTGGATAAAGATTTGGAAACTTATAAAACACTTTATAACAATAGAGAGTTGGCAGTAAGTAGACTACATAGTAGGAAGTGGTCTTTTCAGGACTAATTCAAACTCTTATTAAGCTCTTTTTTATTCAATTTAGGTTCTGTCCTTTTCTTATAGTAAATTGGAAGGAAATAAAAAAAGGGCAAAGTAAGTTGCTTTTACTTCACCCAATTATACTTATTCAGCTTTTTTACCAGTTGCTTTTTTAGTCTTTTTCTCTTTTGGAGAATCTTTGGAAGCCGTTTCTTTCTTTGCTACTTTCTTTTTCTCAGGCTCTTCTTTTATTTCCTCTTTAGTAACTTCTACTTCATTTTCCACTTTTTCTTCCTCCTGTTTTTCAAATACCTCCGGAGCTTCTTTGCAAAGTAGATTAAACCAGGAGATTAATTTTTTAATATCTGAATTATAAACCCTTTCCTTGTCATAATCAGGAAGAATTTCTTCCATAAAACCAAACAGACTTTCAGAAGATTTAGAGTCAATTTCCAGTTGATCTCCGTGTTTTTCTTTAATGGTGGAGAAAACATCAAATAAAGGTACTGATTCTTCTTCCCCAGTAGTATAAATAGATATTTCCTTTAAGACTGAAACTCTATGATTGGTTCCTACCACAAATTTATTGGGTTTTCCAACCATCGCTTCTACTATCATTCCATTTCTGGTCGGTTTAAGGATTTTATACAAACCAGGTTTTCCAGCAATTGCGGCAATGTCTTTTAATGTCATTAAACTAAATTTAAAATTTAAATATGGTAATTGACTTTTGATGTAAATGATACCAAAAATCTCTCATAAAGGTAAATTAACTTAATAAACCTTCAATTGGATATTTGAAGGAGCAAAACAAAATAAGTAATATTAGAATAAAAAATATTTATCCTCAAAATAAAGAGCTTTTACTGCTTTAAATAGGTTAAACTCTTTATTGTACAATCAAACCTTGGAAAAATGAAGTGTTATTCTTTGTATATGAAGAGCTTTAAAAGCCTTTATTGATCTCATTAATAAATTGAAAAATTTCCTCCATTCCAGTTTTTGTGTTTGAAGATGTCACAAAGTAGTCGGGGAAAAATTCCCAGCTTTTCAAAAATTCTTCTTCAAACCTCTTAATGGAAGCTTCCTTTTCTCCTATTTTCAATTTATCGGCTTTTGTGAAAATGATGGCAAAAGGGATTTGTTTTTTACCCAACCATTCCATGAATTCCAAATCTATATTTTGAGGTGGTATGCGGATATCCACCAATACAAAAACACATTGCAGGTTTTCCCTGTGTTCTAAATATTGGTAAATAATTTTCTGAAAAGCCGCTTTTATGGTTTTACTTACTTTCGCATATCCATACCCAGGTAAATCCACTAAATACCATTCTTCATTTATAAAAAAATGGTTGATCAATTGGGTCTTTCCTGGCTTTGAGGAGGTTTTTGCCAGTGTCTTATTATCGAAAAGAGCATTAATTAAAGATGATTTTCCCACATTAGATCTACCAATAAATGCATATTCTGGCAAATTAGGCTTGGGACATTTTTTGTAATCGGAATTACTCACCAAAAACCTGGCGGAAGGAATTTTCATAGATCGATTTTTTACACGAAAAAGGATACGAAGTTATAGAATAATATTGAATCGCTATTGGTTTTTAAAGGAGGTTTTTTGTGAAAATCTGATTATCAGCAGGTAAAATGATTTTATTTTTGAAATCGCAGAAAAGCAGACAATAGGGGTGCGGGATCATCCAAACTAATTTCATTTTTGTTAAACTATTTTTATTAAATAGATTCACTTAGGTACTTCATTAATTCTTCCAGATATTTCTGGTCAATTTCGTTAAAATCATTGAGTTGATTACTATCCACATCAAGTACCATTTTTACCTCTCCATTTTTAATTACTGGAACTACAATTTCTGATTTTGAAGCTGAACTACAGGCAATGTGGCCAGGAAATTTATCTACATTTGGAACAAGAATAGATTTCTTTTGCTGAAAAGATGCTCCGCAAACACCTTTCTCAAGGTTAATTCTGGTACAGGCAATTGGTCCCTGGAATGGTCCTAAAATTAATTGGTGATTTTTTAAAATATAAAAACCCACCCAAAAAAAATTGAAACCAGTTTTTAGGGCTGCTGAAATATTCGCCAAATTAGCAATTAAGTCATTTTCGGCTTCTATTAAGGCTCTGATTTGCGGAATTAGTGCTTTATAAGTATCCTCTTTTGAGGTAGAATCAGGTATTAAAAGTTCTTCTGCCATTTTAATTGTTATTCAATATGTTCTAAAAGAAGTTGATAAAAACGACTATAAATGGAGAGGCAATTAATAAACCGTCAAACCGATCCAGAAATCCACCGTGGCCTGGAATACTATCTCCAGAATCCTTTATATGAATACTTCTTTTAAATAAAGACTCAATTAAATCTCCATAAGTTCCTGCCACCACAATAATAAAGGCAATTGAAAGCCACTGCCAGATTTCTAATACATCATAATAGTAAGAAAATACTAATGCCATAGATAAAGCTAATAAAGCTCCTCCAATACTTCCTTCCCATGTTTTTTTTGGAGAAACACGAGGAAATAATGGTGTTTTTCCAAAGTTTTTTCCAGCAAAATAGGCTCCTGTATCACTTGACCAAAGGATAAATAATAACCCCATAATGATTTCATAATGGTAAACACCATCAATTACGATTGATAAATTGAGAAGGGAAAAAGGAGCTCCAACATATATTATTCCTAAAAAAGTAAAGGCAATACTGGAAAATGGTTTCTCACTTTTCTTTTTATACAAAATGATGACATAAGCCACCGACATTCCTAAAAAAAGTAATAGATAGTATTCGTGGGTGATAATTTCTTTAGTTACCAGAAAAGTTAGAGTGAACATAAATAGTCCGTTGAAAGTGCCATATGATTTCAAAGGAAGGTTTCCATCAAGCCCTAAAAGTTTGTAAAATTCCAGCATGGAAAACATACAAATAAGAAAAAATATAAAAAAATATCCCCACTCACTCAATATTATTGCACTAAGGATTACAAATACCCCTGCTAGTGCTGCAATTATTCTTTGTTTTAACTCTGATTGCCTACGTAAAGCTGATCTCATTCTCAATAATTTTTAATGCTTCATTTTCATTTTCATTTGCCACATAAATTTCCCTTTCACCAAAAACATTATAGATAGATGAATCTCTTTTATTTAAAATTACTGCAGGAATGTTGTGATTTTCAATCGTTAATTTTACGATTTCAGCCTTATGTGTTTCATTGGTACTATAAACTTTTTTCCAATTATTCATGCATTATGGGAGTTTGTGAAGATGTTAGTTTTCTGAAAAACAATAGAACAATGCTTACTAAAACCAAAGAAACTAAGGCTAATCCAATACTTATTTCTCCGGATGATTCAATGTCAGTTTCAATTATTCCCTGATTGTGCAAATAAACCATTAATAAGGTAATTCCATTATTTAAAAAGTGAGCAAACATAGGAACTGTAAGTGTTCCACTCCAAATATATAAATATCCGAACAATGCTCCGAGTAGCATTCGAGGCAATAAGCCATAAAATTGGAAGTGAAATGCGCTAAACAGAAAGGCAGTAACCCAAATGGCAACATGAATATTACCAAAAAGTTCATTAAATTTGTTCTGTAAAACTCCTCTAAAGAATAATTCTTCTCCTATTCCAGGAAGGACTGCCACTACGAGTAAACCTAAAATTAAACCCCATGGTGAATCAAAATTGATAAGAAATTTAGTGACCTGTTGTAACTGATCCTCTAAAGCTTTTAATAATCTTTCTATTTCAGCATATGCTTCCGGGAATTGGAAGTTTTCATTTAAGCCAACTACATATGCACTGAATGGAAAGTAAAGGAATACTAAAAGCAAAGTGAGTGGGAAACTTTTTGAAGCAGGTATTTTACCAAAATCAAATACAAGGCTTGCCTGGCTGTTCTCATAATATTTGAGATAAAATAGAGGACTTGCTATAAATAGGATAAAACTATTTACTCCCTGGACGACTAAAAGAATATTTCTCTGATTATCGCCCTCAAAAGGTGGTGATATTACTTGGTATGCTGCACTAAGGTCAAAACCTACAAAAATAAAAGCTACTACCAGACTAAAGAATTGTGCAAGACAGAATCCAGCAAACATGACCCCAAAAAGCACTAATAAGGATACAAATGTTTTTTTTTTAATTAATTGGTTTGATTGATTGTTTGTATAAATCATTTTAAATTATTTTTGCATCTTAGTTCAACTCAAAATATTGAGGGATATAGAAAATTTCATTGGAAGTTTACCGTATTCCAAAGATTGGGTAAAAATAAGAGAATATAGTTTTCATACATAACCGGCAAAACAAATTCTCCTGATATTTCTTTATTCAAAATTGGTTTGAGTGAAGAGTTGAGGGAAAAAATCATTTGCTAAAATTATTCTAAGGTGTAAACTAAAAAAATATTCCAAAAAGGTTAAAGTGAAATCATAATATTTGAATTGTGGTAAAGATAGGAAATTTAGAATTACCGGATTTTCCCCTATTACTAGCTCCAATGGAGGATGTAAGTGATCCGCCATTTAGAGCTGTTTGCAAAGAAAACGGAGCAGATTTAATGTACACTGAGTTTATTTCAGCTGAGGGGTTAATTCGTGATGCTGTAAAAAGTGTGAAAAAGCTAGATATTTATGATTATGAGCGACCTATTGGAATTCAGATTTTTGGGGAAAAGATTGAGTCAATGCGAGACGCTGCGGCTATAGCTGAGGAAGCTAATCCTGAATTGGTTGACATAAATTATGGCTGTCCTGTGAAAAAAGTAGCCTGCAAAGGTGCTGGTGCCGGGATTCTTCTAGATATTCCTAAAATGCAAAAGATGACAGAAGAAATAGTAAAAACCTGCAGTTTACCAGTTACTGTAAAGACAAGACTAGGATGGGATGATGATACTATAAAAATTATTGAAGTAGCCAAAAGGCTTCAGGATGTTGGCATTGAAGCGCTTACCATTCATGGAAGGACTAGAAAACAGATGTATAAAGGTGAAGCGGACTGGTCTTTTATAAAGGAAGTGAAAGATCATCCTGATATTCATATTCCGATTTTTGGGAATGGCGATATTGATTCTCCTGAAAAGGCATTGGAATATAAAAACAATTTTGGAACTGATGGCATGATGATCGGTAGGGCTGCCATTGGTTATCCGTGGATTTTTAATGAAATAAAGTACTTTCTTAAAACTGGGAAATATTTAGCTCCTCCCTCAATAGAAGAAAGGATAAAAGTTTGCAAAAAACATCTGGATTTTTCTTTAGAGTGGAAAGGAGCTAAACAGGGGGTTTTCGAAATGAGAAGGCATTATACTGCTTATTTTAAAGGAATTCCCAACTTTAAGCCTTACCGAAAAAATCTTGTAGAGGCAGGTACTTCTGAGGAAGTTATTGAGATTTTGGAAAGTATTATTGATCTAAAACGAGAAGTGTTAATTTCTTAAGACATAAAACAAGAAGTTTTGAACTCTTTTTTGTTATGTCTTATTTACGAAAACCATTTTGGTTTTATCAGCCTTAACTACATCTTTTAAAAATTTTCTAAGTTCCTCATAAGACTCTTTAGGATAAATTCCACGGTTCATTTCCATTCTTCTTATGTAAGTAACCTTATTGTTGTCTACCGATATGGAAACTTCATACTTTCCAAATTGAGATTCATGTTGGATTTTTTCCGGATTATATTCTATATGAAAATCTTCCGGCAGTTGATATACGATGGTGTCCTGATCTATAAAATCGTAAAATCTATTTAATTCGATTTCAGTTTTTCTTTCGTCCAGGCTTTCTGGAATCCATTCCATTTTGGTCAACAGATTAGGCTTTAGAAATAGTCTTTTTCCACTAATTGAGGCACATTTTCGGATATTAATATCCAAAGAAACTTTTGTTTCAGGTATTCTGGATTTAATCCGATTCATTTCAAATTGCTTAATTTCGAAATTAGATATATCCAGGTTTTCATACAACCATTTTTTCTGATCTTCTTTTGGTAATTCGGATACATATTTTCTTTTTCCTTCTTGTAGACCTTTGTAAGTATTTGCTAAACTAGCTGAAGCATTGCCTTTTTCATCTAAAATAACTTCTATAGTCCTTTTTTGTAGATTGTATTCTTTTTTGATAACAGAAGTATGGACTAATTCAGCACCATCTGGCTTTATAATTACAGCTTCTCTATCATCGGTAAATCCACCCTGATATCCGAATGCTTCAGTTTGGCTCGTACATTCCAACCAAATGGTATCATTTTTCATTGGGACGCATAAAATTGCATGATTAAATTTACTTAAAGGGAAGTCATTGGTGACTTCAGGAGCAAATTTACCACCATAAATAATTGTAAAGTAAGAGGTAATCCCTACTGCTTTTAACATTGCTAATGCATAATTGGATAATGCTTTACAATCTCCATAACCTTTCTCATCAACAAAAGAAGCTTCAAAAGGCTGCAAGCCACCTATACCCAATTGTATACTCACATATCTTGTTTTTGACTGTAGGTATTCATAAATTATTTTCACCTTTTCTTCATCTGTTTTGGCATCCTTCACCATATCACGGATTTTAGCTTTGGTAGTTTCTGAAAGTTCATCTCTTCCTTTTAATAGGTTGTTATACCAGATTCCATAGGATTTCCAAGTCGAAAAATCACCTTCATATCCACCATAGTAAAATTTACTTGGTGCAATTTCTACTTTTGGAAGTTGATATTCTTTACAAAGCTGCTCAGGATAAACTGCGGAGATATTACTCTCTTCCCATATATAAATGAAATTTAAATTATCTGATTGATCCTTTTTTTCTTCTCTGATAAATTTCTCATTAATTCTTACTTTCATACCTTTTGGGAAGGTAAGTTTATAGGAGGATTTCATTACCGAAAGATAGCTTTCTGGTACTGGATCCCAGTTTTCATATAGGTAAAGTTCGTCATAACTTTCCTCATATTTGAACTCAACAGTATAAGGAAATTGATTATAAAGAAGGTCTGCAAAAATTACCCTGTCATCTCCCACAAAAGTACTTCCGCCTGTTGCGCTTTGATCATTAAAATCTTTCTTTTTTAATGATCTGATTTCATTACCATTGGCGTCATATAAGGTTCCCTCAATCTTGGAGATATCAATAATATCGGAATAAAGTAATTGGATAGATGCCCAGTCTTCCATTTTTTTATTGAGAATGGTGATCGCATATTTTCTTTTTAAAGTCCCTTCTTTTATGGATTTTAAAGTAAATTCAGTTTCATCTATTCTCAATACCCCATTTGCATCTTTAAGCAATTCCTCTGGAATTTCGCTTATAGGATATTTAATCTCCCTACATATTGCAGGGAAATTTAATAAGATCAAACCTATTATTAGGATATAATTGGATATATGTCTCATAATTTAATATAACTTAGTCCTGAATTTGCATTATGTCTTTTTTTACAAGTACTATTTGTTCAGATTGCTTGGAAATTACCTGGATAAAAAATTCTTTCAAGTATGCATATTCTTGCGGAAGAAATATTGGTTTTGAAATTTTCATTGAGGAAATAATTTGCAGTTTGTTTCCACTTTTAATTGCCTGGTAATTAAATCTACCCCCTTTGTTTGGTAAAGCGATAGCAACGGATTGTGGTAACTCTTCTACATCATAACCCTCAGGTAAATCTAACTCTAAAGAATAAAAATTTTGTGATGGGCAGCCAAAATCTACAGGATATTCTCTAATTTCTTGTTTAAAGGGATGCTCTTCATAAAATTTTGAGAATATAGGATCCAAATAAATTTTCCCTCCTAACTCAGCCTCTTCAATTGAGATATTGAATTTAGTAATTAGTGACTCATTTAATTCTTTTACATTTTCAAAAATAGGGTCTGAAACGGTAAAGTTAACTACTTGATCTTCCCAGCTATCTTTAAAATATTCTTTTTCCCCTTTACTAAGAATGGACTTTCTTACACTTTTAGCGTAATAATTTTTGTATGTGTTGGACATAGATCCTTCTAAACCTCCCTCCTCATTGATTTGAAGCTTTACCACTGTAGCTTTTGTGTAATCTCCACCTACATCTAAATTAATCCATCTGGAATTAGTTTCAGAAATTAGCCGTCCTTTGCCATTCATACATTTAAAGGGGATCTGGCCTATTGGAAGAAATCTATCTGTTGCATCAAGAAGAAAATATTTTTCTCCAACAGGGACATGTACTACTACATAGTTCATGTTATCAAGCATTGGTAGGTAAAGGTTTACTCTCCCATTTTGCCTGGTACTTAAAATAACCGGGTTTGCATCAAATCCTAAATTGTTTAATAATGAATTAAGGGCAAGGTTAATATCAGCAACATTTCCTGTTTTTTTGTCTAACGCCTTTTTTACGTTTTCTTCTGTTAGAAATGATTGTGATTCATTCCATTTAATATTTTTACTGATGTACTGAAAAGCTGCTGCAATTTTTTCTTCTGGTTCAGAATATTTTAGATTTATTTCTTTAGCAATGTCATTAAAATAACCTTTTTTCTTAGCCTGAGATCCAAATTTTTCATGCTCCAAAAGGATCTCATTTATTTTATCCCAAGAACCCAATACATCTCTTACAGGAGAACCAGGAAATTTAGTAGTGGCTAATTGATAAGTTATTTTAGACACATAGTCATCTGAAGTTGTGATATAGCTTTCACCTTCGAAGGCGGGACCATTTCTTAAAATCCAGTTTTCTGTATTTATCCTATAATCAAGTTTAGAAGTACTTCGTTCTCTCCCACCATTACCAGTGTTCCTGCTGTACATTTGGCTTATTGAACCAATTTTTTCCCCCTCTGAATGTTCGATATGCAGGTATCCTTGCTGATTTTTTTGATAATAAAAATATTCTGGAACTTCGGTAGTATATTCGCTCCAAATTACTGGTATTTCTTCTTGGAATTGCCAGGGTTTAAGATAAGTGTAAAAATCAGATACAATTTTATATTGAAATTCAAAAACAGCCCCTTCTTTAATATTAGGCATATTAAATTTGGTGATATCTAAAACATTATTGAACTTTTCTTTGTGAATTGCATCTTTTTCGAGTTTTATTTTTTCAACTTTTCCATTATTGAGTAAATAAGTATAGCCCTTTAAACCTGATAGTTTGTCGTCAGCTGAACCTTGATCCCTCATATAAATTTTAAAGTTTCCGTAATCATATCCATCTTTTGTAAGAACTTTTACCCTTCTGTGCCGTTCATGGATAAGTTGAAATCCTTCATTTTCCGAATATTGAAAATAGGTTCTACCTACATCAAATAGAACCACAGCACTTGCAGCGGTATCTAATGGGTAGACTTTCATTTCTAGATCTTTTTTTTCAATTTTCCCAAACTTTTCTTCTTGGGCAAACCCGATAAAATTTAGATGAAGTAATAATAGGAAAATGGAAATTCCTGTAACTTTTTGGATTCTCATAAGATTTACTATATAATGGTACACAATTAAATAATTGAGGCTTTGCAGATTAATGAAATAAGAATAAAATCCTAGTTTGAGATTACAAAGTGATTATCTTCTATTTATTCAACAGGGTTGTAAAAACACTAGTTATTGGTTACCGTTCACCTACAAATTTAAAATTGTCTCTAACTTGAGGATAAGGGCGATTTAATAAAAGTTCAAGAATATCAACCTGCTTTATTTGTATTTAATCCAATATTTATTCATTGTACCTGAACAGTAACAATTATTGTAAGTATTAATAAGCCTATGCCTTGTTTTAATGGGTTTTGATATTGGTAGAAATGCAAAAATGTGTTATAATAATTATAATATGCAAACTAATAACAAAGTTGAAACAATGAAGGAGTGAGCATGTTAATAAATGTAAAAAATAGAAATATTGCAAATTACGATCCACTTACCCACTCATTATAAATCAACTATTTTATTATTATTTACTTTTTCCTAGATTTGAAACAAATCAAAATTTTGAAAAATAATGGCTCAATTATATCCCTTAAAATTTAAGACAATATTTAAAGACAAAATTTGGGGTGGTGAAAAAATAAACACCATTCTAGGAAAAGATTTTTCACCATTACCAAATTGCGGTGAAACCTGGGAGATTTCTGGTGTAAACGGAAATGTTTCTATAGTAAAGGGAGGTGTCCTCGAAGGAAAAACATTAACGGAATTAATTGAGGAATATAAAGGGGAGCTGGTTGGAAAGCAGATATATAAAAAATTCGGAAATGATTTCCCACTATTGGTGAAATTTATTGATGCTAATGAAGATTTATCTATACAGGTACATCCAGATGATCAATTAGCAAAAGAAAGACATGATTCCTTTGGGAAAACAGAGATGTGGTATATTTTTCAGGCAGATGAAGGAACAAAATTAATCTCAGGTTTTAACCAGGATGTTGATAAAGAAACCTATTTAAAGCATTTAAATGAGAAATCGTTAGATGAAATTTTAAATAAAGAAGAGATTACAGCAGGAGATGCCTTTTTTATTCCTGCAGGAAGAGTTCACACGATTGGGAAAGGCTGTTTACTAGCAGAGATTCAACAAACATCAGACATTACCTATCGTATATATGATTTTGATAGAACTGATGCTGAAGGAAATAAAAGAGAATTACATACAGAGGAGGCATTAGATGCAATTGATTATAAACATTATGATCAATATAAAACCGATTATGATAAAAAAGAGAATGAAGTTGTAGAAATAGCCACCTGCCAATATTTTGAAACAAATTACCTGCATTTTACTGAAAACACTGAAAGGGATTATAAAAGCTTTGATTCTTTTGTGATTTATATTTGTTTTGATGGTGGATTTGAATTGGATTTTGGTTTAGGAAGGATTAAAGTGATTAAAGGGGATGTTATTTTAATTCCTGCAAATATAAAAAATGTAAAACTTACTCCAGAACCCTTTTATAAGGTTTTGGAAGCGTATGTTCCTTGAATTGTAATGGAAACTAATAATGCAAAAAGCCCAACTATTGTCGGGCTTTTTGCATTTTTTAAATGAAAGAGTTTATCTGAATAGACTTTCTATATCAGAATAAAGTCGGGCTTCTTTTACCAGTGTCTTCATTTCTTTATCGGCCTCAGCCACTTTTGAAATCAATTTGTCTTCAACTATCATTACTTGTTCTACCACTCCCTTATTTTGGTAGGTAACTAATTGAATGTCTAATTTATAACCTTCCCAACTATAAGTTTTTACTTGTCTGTTATCGATCTCATATTTATGCTTTGAAGGTTTACCATATTTTTTTGTCAAACTTTTTAAAAGGCCACTATTACTATTTTCTTCAGCAAATAATTTAAAATTTATTTTATAAAGCTGATTTTGATAAAAACATAATAAAGGCTCTTCTTCTAAAAGGGAACCAAAAACAGAGTTAATAGACTTATCGCCTAATTTGTAATCTGAACAATTATTATTTGACTTTACAAGATCAAGTTTTTTAAATTCCACTTTTGATAATGAAATTGGATTTTCATATAAATCGTCAGGCGTACCATGAGATTTTCTTTCCAGGATATAATGTTCTTCTTCAACCTCTTCAGGTTGATCACTAAAAACATTTAAGGGAGATTGAGCAGAAGGGCTTCCCAAGGTTAGATAATCCTCAACTTGGGCAATTAAACTATTACTTATAAAGATAAAAGAAATTAAATATATAAATTTCATATAGCATGTTTGTTAGTTTTGAAATTTTATATACAAGAATAAATCCTGAATGTTAACCTTAAATTTTCTAAAAGAGGAATGATTAAGGTGAGGTATTGAAGAAATATAAGGTTATAAGAAAATTATGCTGATAAAATTCTTTTTTCTTACTTGAATTTTCCATTGAATTTGTTTTTTTAAAAGCACTATCTTTAATAGGAAATTCAAGGCATTGTAAATAGTAATTGTTTTTAATGGAAATATTACATTGATTTTATTTGTAATGAAAACTAAATTCAACTATAAATAATTTTTATAACAAATGTTAAAAGATTAAATGTTTTGAATTCTTAATTTCCATATAAATGGATTTAAGTCTTTTTAAACCAAAAATTTGTCACAGGTGGAATTTTGATTTGAATATTTAGATCTAATCATTTTATTTACTAATCAATAATCCATCTCTGAATATTAATTTTCTAATTTCATTTTAATTTGAAATTAATACTTTTAAAAAAATTCTATTTTAGTCCGATAGACCTTAAATTTCAGGATATAATTTTTTTTTAAATTATCGTGCATAATATAATTAATAAAAAGCTAAATGAACCAGGAAGTAATTAGAACAAAGGAAATATCAAAAGTTTACAGAATGGGTAGTGAAACTATTCATGCCTTGAAATCTATTTCGATAAAAATTGATCAAGGGGAGTATGTTGCTTTTATGGGACCTTCTGGTTCTGGAAAGTCTACTCTTATGAATATTGTAGGCTGTTTGGATACTCCTTCTGGAGGTACTTATCACCTTGCCGGAAAGGATGTGAGTAACATGACAGAAAATGAGCTAGCTGAAATTAGGAATAAGGAAATTGGGTTTGTATTTCAAACTTTTAACTTACTGCCAAGGTCTACCTCCCTAGAAAATGTAGCATTGCCACTGGTTTATGCTGGTTTTAAAAAATCGGATCGAGAAGAGAAAGCAATGCAGGCGCTTGTAAATGTAGGATTAGGAGATAGAGCTGGTCACAAACCTAATGAACTTTCTGGTGGTCAGAGACAAAGAGTGGCGATTGCAAGAGCTTTGGTAAATGATCCTAGTATAATTTTAGCCGATGAACCTACAGGAAACCTAGATTCGAAAACTTCCTATGAGATTATGGATTTGTTTGAGGAGTTATACAGCAGAGGCAATACTATAATTATGGTGACTCATGAGGATGATATTGCAGAATATGCACATAGAATAGTTAGATTAAGGGATGGATTGATTGAAACTGATAAGATCAATGAAAATGTCAGAGAAATAAGACCTGTCTAATTTGTTAAACATTCAATTGTTATTTTGATCCAAAGGATTTTAAAGTTCTGGTAAAATTGGGGTTTTATCCAGTATTTTTCCAATTATAGCTTTTCATTTATTATAGAGATTGGTGTCAATTTGAATCCTTCTAATACTATATGGTTAAATAATCACCCGAAAAACCTACATCTATGAAATTCACATTATTACCATATCTTATTTATCAGTTTTCTATTGGAAATTAAAACTCTCTTTGGATAAGTACAAGTTTTTTATATAGATTGTTATATTCTTTGGCTGAAATCCTCGATTTGAGCTAATACTGTAGTGGTGTTGAATTGTTTTTTTAATATTAGTCCTTTCTTTTAGTTTTTGTAATTCCCTTCAAAAACTCTTAATTAATTAAAAAAAATGCGTATCTAAATTTTCATTCAATAAATATTAACAATTCCAGTTAGTTAGTAAAGCCAGACCAAAAAGGGTAGGTGATATTTTTTGAACTGTTTGAAACTATTCAAAAAAGAGGATATGATAACTAACATTCAGGAATATGATAAAAAATTTACTGTATTTGAAACAAAATTTATTTTTAGAATGAAAAGTATTAAAATTTTTCTAGTATTTTTTGCCGTAGTTTTTTTTACGGGGCAAGTGTCTTTTGCACAAAAATCTAAAGCTCAAAAGCAATATTGGAGCGTTGGTGCATCACTTAATCTTTTAAACTATTTTGGTGATATAGTGCCTCAGTCAGGAATGATGGCTACTGATTTTAGCAAATCTGGACTAGGTCTGGGTGTGGTTGCTAATAGGAAATTAAATTCAATGGTATCTGCAAGAATAGGGCTTTCCTATGGCTCAATCAAGGGAGATGATTTTTCAAGCGATTTTTCAGATACTCAAAACGGTGGATTAGGTAGGTATAAAAGGAACTTGCACTTTAGAAACAGGTTAATTGAATTAAATGGAGGTATTGTAATAGACTTTTTTAAAAATAACAGCTTCTACTATAAAAGAACTAGTATTCCTACTCCATATGTTACTTTAGGTATTTCTGCACTTTATAGTAATCCACAAGCGGTTACTCCAGAGAGTTTTGGAGGAACATGGGTAAATCTTCAGCCATTGCAAACTGAAGGAAAAGCGTATTCAAAAATGGCATTTGCCATTCCTTTTGGGGCTGGAGTAAAGTTTAAAGCAACTTCAAATATTGACATTGCTGTAGAAGTTGGATTCAGATATGCTCTGACAGATTATTTAGATGATGTAAGTGATTCATACCCTGCAGACATGGCAAGTATGAGCGATTTAGCAAAGGCTATGTCTAATAGAAGTACAGAGGCAAAAGCAATGATGACTGGTGGAATAAGAGATGCAAGTGCTGTTTCCACTGCTCCGATTGAATCTAAAGCAGGTAGAGGCAGAGGTGGTTCTGCGAATGATATGTACATGGTAACAAGTTTTAGTGTAAATTATATTATAGGATCAAGCAGATATGCTTCTAAATATAGAAGAAAATAATAAAAAGTTTTACATTTGTTTATTAAAATTACCCAGTTCGATTTATTTGAGCTGGGTAATATTTTTTAATCTTATCTGATTTTTTTGATGAAGAAGTTTTTACTCCTTTCAATAGTTCATTTATCCTTTTCAAGTATCTGTTTTTCCCAAAGTGCTAATGTTCCTTTAAACCAGGATTATTATCATTCGATAGATAGATTTGAAATTAAGCAAAAGAGTTTTTCCAAATCTTTTGAGACTGCAGTAAAACCCTTCAACAGAAAGGCAATAGCTTCATTTTTAGATTCCTTGCCAAGTGAAATTATTGAAAGTGAAAGCTATTCTGATAAGTTCAATTTGGAATATCTGCTTAATGATAATTGGGATTGGACCTCAAATGAAAAGAATAATAGTAAAAAACCTTTTCTAAATGCTTTTTACAAAAAAAAAACAGACTTTTATGCCGTTGAAGAAAAGGATTTTAATCTACATGTGAACCCTGTTATACATGTATCACTAGGTTCGGACAAAGACTTAGGTGACTTTACATATACTAATACCAGAGGAGTTGATATTAGGGGAAGTATTGGAACAAAGTTGGGCTTTTATACTTTTCTTGCCGATAATCAAATCAGCTTTCCAAGCTATGTGAATAATGAAATTTCAAAAAAAAGTGCAATCCCTGGAGAAGGCTTTTGGAAAGGGTTTGGAGAAAGTGAAACTGATTTTTTTACAGCACGTGGCTATATTCAATTTAGCGCAATTAAGGATATAATTGGTATCCAATTCGGTCACGATAAAAATTTTATTGGGAATGGATATAGATCTCTGGTACTATCAGATAATTCAAATAATTACCTATTCCTTAAGCTTAACACTAGAATTTGGAAAATTAATTATACAAATATTTTTTCAAGTATGATGGCTGCAGGACAAAGAGCAAGAAGTGGTCCTCAAAATCCATTTCCCAAAAAGTATAATGCCTTCCACCGATTAGGAATTAATATAACTGATAATTTTAATATTGGAGTTTTTGAGAATGTAACCTATGGTGTTCAAGATTCATTGAATAATCAGTTTGATGTGAACTATCTCAATCCAATCATCTTTTACAGAGCTTTGGAACATGATACAGGTGATTATGGAAATGCATTTGTCGGAATGGACTATAAATGGAATTTGTGGAATTCATTACAGTGGTATGGCCAATTTGTATTGGATGAATTAATTGTGAGTGAGCTTTTTTCGAATAGTGGTTGGTGGGGAAATAAGTTTGGAATTCAAACTGGAATTAAATATATAGATGTAGCAAAAATAAAAAATCTGGATTTACAGGCAGAATTGAATCTGGTGAGACCTTATACATTTACCCATTATGGAGATGAAAAATATTCAAATTACCAACATTATGACCAAGCCCTTGCGCATCCCCTAGGAGCAAATTTTTATGAATTTATAAGTATATTGAGATACCAGCCTATACCAAAGTTGAATGTAACTGCAAAAGGAATTTATGTAAAAACGGGACGAGATAGAGAGGATGAAAATTGGGGACATAACATTTTCCTCAACTATGATACAAGAATGCAGGAATATAATAATAAGATTGGGCAGGGGCTGGACACACGAATTTTATTTATTGATCTTACACTTTCTTATCAACTAAAACATAATTTTTTTATTGACCTGAAAAATGTGATAAGAAAAGAAGCTGTGGCAGATGACCCAAGTATGAATACAAATACAAATTTTATTAATATGGCTCTTAGATGGAATATCGCCCAAAGGCTAAATGAATTCTAGGGAGGTAGGTTCTCCTTTCTTAATCTTTATCTAGTACTTCAAATTTTGAAGCATTACTAATAAATTCAGGAACCATAATTTTCATATTTTCAACAATTTTTAAATCATTCTCAGTCTCTAAGGATTTAATCAAAAGGTTTACATCATCATAAACTTTTTCAAAAACTGTTTCCTTCACCAGACCTACCATTATTTTAGGATTATTGGTCTGAATGGTATTCTCAGAATTATTTAATAGTTCTTCATACAATTTTTCCCCTGCCCTTAAACCAGTGAAACTTATTTCAATGTTTTTACCAACTTCTAACCCATAAAGTTTTACCATCTTTTTAGCGAGATCAACAATTTTAATTGGTTGGCCCATGTCAAAAAGGTAGATTTCTCCACCAGAACCCATTGCTCCAGCTTCCAAAACTAACTGGCAGGCTTCAGGAATTGTCATAAAATATCGTGTGATTTCCGGATGGGTAATGGTAACTGGTCCTCCAGCTTCAATTTGTTTCTTAAATCTTGGGACAACAGAACCATTAGAGCCTAGCACGTTACCAAATCTTGTTGTAATAAATTTGGTTTGAGGGTTTTTTACAAAGAAATTTAAAGACTGACAGTAAAGTTCTGCTATTCTTTTACTTGCTCCCATTACGTTGGTGGGGTTGACAGCCTTATCGGTAGAAATCATAACAAACTTCTTTACCCCATTTTTTACAGCAAGATTTGCCATGTTTTTTACTCCAATAACATTAGTTTTAATTGCCTCTTGAGGATGGTACTCCATCATTGGGACATGCTTATAGGCAGCAGCATGAAACACATAATCGGGTTTATATAATTCGAAAATTTGGGTAAGCTTTTTTAAATCTCTTATATCTGAAATTAGTGGAATACTAGTTTTACCTTCTAGTAATTCCTGAATTTCTAGATGTAAATCTACAAGAGGGGACTCTGCCTGATCCAGCATTAAAAGTTTTTTAGGTTGAAACTGAAGGACTTGCCTCACAATTTCGCTTCCTATAGAACCAGCAGCTCCGGTTACCAGAACAACTTTATTATTTAATTCACATGAAATCTTAGTAAAGTCAAGCTTTATGGGATCTCTGTGTAACAAATCCTCTATGTTTATTTTCCTTATTGCATTCGTGTTCAGGTTATTATTTAGCCATTTTTCAACGGGAGGGACTATCATAGGCATGATATCCATACTTAGGCATAGGTCTACAATTTGTTGCTTCCTGAGTTGGGAAATTTTTTGAATAGCAATAATTGCCTTACTTATTTTTTTCTTTCGAACAACTTCTTTGAAGCTATTTTCAATATTGTAAATGGGTACACCTTCTAATAATTGTCTTTCTAAACCCAGATTATCATCAAAAAAAGCAAGCACATTCATTTTTGAATTAGAATCGGAATTAAGGGCTCTTTTAGTTAAATGGCCACCTTGACCTGCTCCTATTATAATTATATTCTCTTTTAATTTCACTTCCCTTTCTTTCATTATATTCCTGTAGACAATACGCATAAAAAATCTATAGGATATTAAAATAAACAAGCATATAAGATAATCAATTACGATAATTGATTTCCTAAAAAAGAAATAATCACCAAATGTTTCAAAGTCAAATGTTAATATAAATAGAAAAGCCGAACTTACTGAAACAGCCATAAAAACACGCATGGCATCTTGTTCCCCAGTAAATCGAATGATTCCAGAATAGGTTTTAAAGATTTTAAATGAAATTAACCTTGCAACAGCTATCATTAACAAGGTTTGTGGAAGAAGTGCTGTTTCCACCATTTCAAATTTAAAATTAATTCTTAATGCAATAGCAAGTGCATAGGAAAAGCATGAGAATAAAACATCAAAAGTTAAAATTAATATCCTTGTAGAATATGCAGAGGTGAAATATCTATTAAGATTCATTTAAGTTTGAATTCAAAGACGACTAAAACGCTGAATCAGAAACAAAAGGTATGTATTTCCAAAAAAATCTTCTGAGTATTATTGAAAAAATATTGGTTAATCGTTTAGTACCCTAATTATAGCAAATAGAATTAATAATCGCAAAGTAATATAAAAATAATGCAATTTACAGGTTTTTTTATATAAAATTTGAGTTTTAATTTCCCCAAATTTTTAAATATTTAATTGCAACCACAACCTCCTCCTGACTTTCCGCCATTTGCTCCAGAAGCCCCTTCTCTATAACTCTCAAAGCTTAATTCATAGTTTTCCACTTTTCTTGTTTTCAACTCCATATCTTCATCATTAAGATACATTTTTTGATAGGAAGCCACAGAAACACAGCTAAAATTTCCGATTACAAAAAAGATAAATATTAAAATATTAAAAAAAGCGAGTTTCATATTATCACAATAATATATGAATTTGTTTTGATTCCATAAATTTTATTTGTGCAAAGTAGGATATTTTTGGTATCTTCAAAAGTGTTTGGATTTACCATTTCAATTTTTTTTTAAACATTCCTATTTTTGTCGAAAATTAATTCAATAATGGACTGATCCGAAATACTTATTCTAAATAAGTAATTAAGGCTGGATATAATAATTTTTTTTTATACAAAATAGGTATAATCCTATTAACTTTTTAAACTTATGAAAACAGCAATTCTAATTTTCCTTATTTTCCCTTTTATTTTTTCTATGGACAAAACGATTTATGACTTTGAATTTACCACCATTGATGGAGTGAAGAAATCTTTTTCTGAATTTAGGGGAAAACATATTCTAATAGTAAATACGGCTAGTAAATGCGGATATACAAAGCAATATGAGAATCTACAAAATTTATATAATACCCATAAAGATAAACTGGTAATCGTAGGGTTTCCAGCAAATAATTTTGGAGGACAGGAACCTGGGAGTAATTCTGAAATCAAAGAATTTTGTAAGAAAAATTATGGTGTTTCTTTCATAATGTCTGAAAAAGTATCTGTGAAAGGTAAGGATATTAATCCTCTTTTCGAATGGTTAACTTCCCAAGAAAACCCAAGTTTTACTGGGAGCATCAAATGGAACTTTGAGAAATTCCTTTTTAATAATGAAGGAAAATTAGTTGCTCGTTTTAGGAGTGGAACAAAACCGGATGACCCAGAATTAACTGGATTAATTCAATAAGAAATAAAAGGATAACAGTTATTTATTGTTATCTTTTTTTAGTTTGCTTTCCCCTTTTAAGTCTTTTAAAAAGACTTGCTGTGATGTTTAGGAAGTTTGTTTCTGTTATTAATCCTACAAGTTTTCCATTATTAATCACTGGCAAACAGCCAATTTTATGCTCCATCATAATATCCATTGCCTCAACAATAGTTTGTTCTGGTCTAATGGTAATGGGATTTTTAAGCATTATTTCCCCTAGCCTTTTAGGTTTACAATTATTGCTTTTGTTATTATTAGAAAAGTACCTTAATAGTTCTCTATGAGTAACCAGGCCAATTAATTCGCCTTTATCATTTTCAATTGGTAAATATCGTAATTGTTGCCAATCCATCATATCAGCGCTAAGCTCAGGGATGTCATCTTTATTAACTGTAAATAAATCAGTAGTCATAAATTCCTCCACTAGAAAATGACTTGGTGCCCATTCAATAATATCTTCAATATTTGCAAGTCCTAATTCGTGAATAGGTTTTTGCTCTATTTGGTTTTTAACCATTGCCGCTACCAAAGCAGTAGAAACTTCCTCACGGGAATTAGTCTTGATAAGCTTGGCATAAGATTCTAAAGTCCATCTGGCACCAGTTCTGCTCTTTTCATTTCTTGCCTGAATAATATCCAGATACTTATCTATATCATTTTTATGAACATTATATTTCTTCAAACCATCTCTGGCGATAGGTAATAACTCTTTTTCAATTAATTCTGTGTCAGTTATTATTCTTTGATCGACCCAATAAAACTTTGAACCTAAACCTGATCTGGCTGCCTTTAGAAAATTGGATTTTGCTTCACCAAAATCCATCCTTTGAGTGATGTTTTTGTAGGCATCCTCAAAACCAGTCATTAAACCAATCCAAAAAGCAGAATTCGCAATTTCATCTACCACTGAAGGCCCTGCTGGCAAAATTCTATTTTCAATTCTTAAATGAGGTTTCCCATTTGGGCTAACTCCGTAGCAAGGCCTATTCCAGCGATATACAGTTGAGTTATGGATATTTAAAGCTGTAAGTTTTGGTGTTTTTTTATTGGCAAGGCATTCAAAAACATCTTCGTTAATATCAGCCATTAATAGGATCTTAAACCTTACAATATCTTCTCTATAAAGATCAAGAATGGAATTTTTTAACCATGAATTCCCAAAAGTAACTCTTGGGCTGGTATACCTTAAATGTTCCCCTGTCACCCTCGTATCTACCGATTGTTGGAAAAGCGCAATTCTTGTTTCGTTCCAAAGTCTTTTTCCAAACAAAATGGGAGAATTAGAGCTGATGGCCAATACTGGTGCAGCGACTACCTGCGCTATGTTATATTTGTCTACAAATTCATCTGGTTTAACCTGTAAGTGTACTTGAAAACTGGTATTGCAAGCTTCAAGCAGTGCAGATTTATGTTTAATATTTAATTCATCAATTCCCTCAATTTTTAGTTCATAAATTCCCCGAAGCGTTTCAATTGCTTCAATTAGGGCATAGTATCGGTCAATTGGTGTGAGATTTTCTATCTCCAGGTCAAACTTCCTAATTGTAGGCAAAATTCCGGTAAGTACAGGGGTAATGTCAAATTCTTTTGTGGTTTTTGTAAGAAGATCAATCAGCAGTTGAGTTTCGGCATGGAGGGCTGAAAAACAGTTTCCTTTCAATGGAATTGGGCTTAAGTTGGCTTCAATATTAAACTTGGCAAGTTCAGTGGTGAAATTATCATGATTCAGCTTTTTAAGGATTTCCATAGCCATTGGAGCTGGCTTAAAACTATCATTCACTAGACAAACTTCCTGTTCCGCACCAATTTTCATTTCATCAACTTCAAACCATTCCTCTTCCAGCATTTGTTCCAAAGCTTTTACATCTGATAAAAGGTTTTTGGTAAATGAGTTTAATTCTTCTTGTGTTTTGGCAATTCTAACTCCTTTGCTGCCCATAGTTTAATGGTTTTGGTATAAGTAAGTAGTGGGAGATGGTTAAGTTTTCATTAAAATTGAAAAGAATTTATATGCTCATTTAATAATACATTTTTTTATCCTTTTTTTAAAGAAAAATAGTTGTTAACTGGAAGTTAATCCCTAAACTTATATAAAATAAATTCATGAATCGCCTGGTAACTATTTTGACTTTAAAAAGATGAGTAAGAGAAATAATCGAAAAAACATAGCTACTGAAACCCTGAAAATAATGGAGCAAGGTCATTTTATTTCAGGCTCAAATGAGAAAATAAGTATTGAGGAAGAACTGAACTATGCAGTTAAAAATACAACAATTTATACTCCCGAATCTTCAAATGAATTGATAAATGAACTAAACCCGATATCCCTGGGGGAACCAACACAATTTGAAGTAACTGCAGAAACTACCCTTGATGCCACCAGGCGATTGATTAATGAGGGAAATAATGATGTTTTATGTCTTAACTTTGCCTCAGCCAAAAACCCTGGAGGTGGATTTCTTGGGGGAAGCCAGGCGCAAGAAGAAAGTATTGCCAGGGCTTCAGGTTTGTACAACTGCTTGTTGAAAGGCGAGGAGTATTATAAAATTAACCGTGCCATCAAGACTTGTTTCTATACCGATTATATGATTTATAGTCCAGAGGTTCCCATTTTTAAGGATGAAGAAGGTAATAATTTAGATAAAATATATAAGGCTTCTGTAATAACTGCACCTGCTGTTAATAAAGGTGTAATTAGATTTAAGGAAAGGAGTAAATTACCAGAAATAGAGCTGGTAATGAAAAGGAGAATTGAGAAAGTGTTGGCAATTGCCTATTCCCACAAAAATTTCAATTTAGTATTAGGAGCATGGGGCTGTGGGGTTTTTCAAAATGATCCTGCAGAAATAGCAATGTATTTTAAGGAAATAATTGACTCAAAGTTTAAAAATGTTTTTAAGAAAATTGTATTTGCGGTCTATGCCAAAAATGAAAGATTTATTAATCCTTTTAAAAGTCATTTTTTATAGGGAATAATTGCAAAAATGTAAATGAATAGAAGAAATGTTATCTAACCTTTGAAGGTCACAATAAGTGGAAGGGTGAGAATGCTTAGGTATTTTGAAGGGCTTAATTTTGTCATCCTCTCTATTATATATTTTCAAGTCAAACAGCCAAAAATTCTTATTTATATTTGTCCGTGATTATCCACAAACAATTCAATATAAAATAAGTGTTTTAATCAAATCAAACTATTTTAAGTGAAATAGTTTAGTTTTTATGGGAAGAAAAGCAATTGATAGAAAAAGGAAAAATAACAGAGAACAAATTCAAGGTTGTCGGGAGATACTCTATCCTTATTTCTAGGATAAAGGGTTGAAAGGGATAAACTTGATGAAGTGCTTAATAAAAGTAAGGCTACTGTTTATGAGTATTTTAAAACCAAGGAGGAATTACTAGATTTTATTATATCAGAGCGATTAAAAGAAATTAGGAAATATTACAGAATCCTCAATATCCTTTTCTGGAAAGATATCATTTATGTTTAGAGCATTTAGTTATCATTATTTCCGGAATCAGCAATAAAATGTTTTCTCGAACTTTAACATGTCCTGCTTTTTTAGAATCTTCTGGCCTTTCCCTTAAAGAAGCCTTTGAACAATATTTACAATTGAAATTTTTTGGTTTGGTAAAATAGAATAGTATTTTCCAGATTACCAGCCACGATAGAGGGGAGGACGGATATTATTCATTCTTAAGTAAATAATGCATTGCCCACGGTGGTGGCTCATATGGTCCCGCATCAGGTAAAAAATTCTCTCTTTGTTCATGATTTCTCCGGCAAATTTTACAGGTGCACGCGATTCTTTATCCTGAATAGTCATGGCTGTTTGTAATACATAATCGAAAACATCCTTGAGTAATTTTTCAATTTCTTCCTTCGATTTTCCTTCTAAATCATCATCCTTTAAAGGATTCATTTCTCCTTTTACATAAGTAGAATTCAACCAATATAGATTTTTAACCAGGTGAGTCATTTGTTGGCTAAAGGAAAGCATCTCCGGTTTTGGGCGATAATTATAATACTCTTCAGGCATTGCCTCAGCCAGTTCCATAGTATACTCCATAGCCCTTTGCCACATAGGAACATATTGCCTGGAGAAATAATCATCTCTTTGGCCAAAGGCTAAATGGGTAGAAACAAAAAACAGAAAAAACAGAAAGTATCGCATGTAAAAATAATATTCACCCTAAATTTCCTAAGCAAAAATGATCTTTAAATATAAGGAAAGATTTATTGGAAGAACAAAAAGGGTTGGTAAATTAGGATATGGAAATTTTACTTTTGTTGTCAAATAACTTGATATGGGAAAAGATAAACTATTAGTTTTCGATTTGGATGAAACTTTGATTCATTCCACAAAAATGCCCCTGGATATCAAAGAAAATTTTATTTATGAAAATTATTTTGTGTACAAAAGACCTGGATTAGACTCCTTCATAATGGAATGTGCGAAACATTTCTCAATTGCAATTTGGTCTTCGGCTGAGGATGATTATGTAAATAGTATTGTAAAAGGAACCATCCCTTTAAATATAGAATTAGAATTTATTTGGGGTAGGTCAGAGTGTTGGTTAAAGGTAGCGAAAGTTAAAGATGCTGATACAGGATTGACCACAAAGGAATATCAAAATATCAAACCTTTGGAAAAGATAAGAAGGAAGGGATTTAAATTGAAAAATTTATTAATCATTGATGATTCTGCTTTTAAGGTGATCGATAATAAGAAAAGCTATTTAATTATTAAACCATTTGAAGGAGAACAATCAGATCGGGAATTTGAATTTTTATTCAATAAAATTGGAGATTTTTGGGGGATGAAAAATGATGACAAATATGAATTTAAGTAAGTTTGAAAATAGCTTATTTCAACTTCCTAATGCACATCTTCATTTGAAATGCGGATACTAGAGAATAGCAATTGTATCGCTAATTACCACCATCGATAAAAAAGGTGTAGAGTAACAAAAAAATATAGTGAAAAAGGCTCAAGATTTGAACAATATGTAGATGCTTGGGCAAAAGAATTTGAGGAAAAATAACTATGCACAACAATGTATAAAAATAATAGCGGTTTAATCGCTAAAAAGAAAGAAAGTAATAATAAAAAAGGTCTATGTTTAACCGAAAAGTTAGTGCGTTAAAATCCGCTACTATTCTTATACGAGACCGTTAGGCACAAGCTGAAAAAAGCAC
>JAHQVQ010000252.1 GCA_019634305.1 Flammeovirgaceae bacterium
GTCGTTTTGTGGCATATGGTTCAACAATTATTAAAATAAGAACTTGTTTAATCAAAAATGAATGGAATGGTTATTTCTAATTTATTGAAGCTATTTTCAGGTTTTGCTGTTTTCTTCAATTTGGTTGGCTTTACTTTTTCTACTATGGAAAATACCCGATTGGAATATGATATTATAAAAGGAAATAACAAGATTGGGGAATTAAATGCTACCAGGAATAAACTAGGTGAGGAAGTGAGTTATGCTATTGATAGCAAAGTGGTGATTTCTTTTTTGTTTGAATTGAATATTCAGTTTAAGTATGATAGTAAATTTGAAAATGATTATTTGACGTGGTCAGATTTTAGTAATATGACCAATAATAAAGAAAAAGAGTCCACTGAAATCACTTGGGAAAAATATCGATATAAAGTAAAAACGGATAAGAAGGAATCATATGTAAGTAAATCTCAGATAGCCTATACGCTTTCCAAGATGTATTTTATAGAACCCATAGGAATTGATAAGGTTTTTTCAGAGCGATTCGCTGAGTATCTTACGGTGTCGGAAATTGGGGATCATATGTATGAACTTACCCTCCCGGATGGTAAGAAAAATATTTATTCGTTTGAAAATGGAATTTGTAATGAGGTAAAAGTTGACCATACGCTTGCAACATTTTACTTCAGATTAAAACAGTAGCCTTACTGATTTTTTTAGTAGATAGTAGTTAGATTTTGGTAATACTTTTCTTCTGCCTTTAAAATTGATTTTACAAGATTTTTTGTTAATCTAATGTCCTTTTTTCTCAATCTTCTTTGAACTGTTCCGGCAATATTACTGGTATTAATGATGCATTTTTGGGTATAGGTAAGGGTATTATAATAATTAGACTTTTCTTTTAATACCTCAAAAATTTCGTTTATAGTAATTAAACTTCTTAATTGGGTGGAAAGATTTCTGAAGGTATTAAGAGCGGTACTTTCCTGAGTGTTAATTGCAGTGTTCATAATTTAATTGTTTTAGTGAAGACTGCCACTAAGTAAAGGGCGGAAACCGTAAGGGATTTACGGAGCAGGAAAAAGTTTAGTAATGATCAAATAATAACCTAACAATTTATGCTAGTTCTTTTTGCTCAATACTTCGTTGTTTTTTCGTTGCGTAACGCTGCTATGCGCCTCAAAAACGCCTTGTCTTGAGCAAAAATAATTGTGCATAAATTGCCATTTTATTTTTCGACCATTACTTCAGGAAATATTATTTATGCTCCAAATGATCCAGCCATATAAGCCAAATCTTACAAATCGCACGCTGGCAAATTTAAAATACTTTAAATAACTGTAGTTTAATGAGCCAGATAAAGTGCTTATTAAGGCAAAAGGGAGAGGGGTAACTGCGGAAATAAGAATGAGAAAACCACCATAGTCATCATAGTATTTCAGGTATTTTCTTGCAGTTTTACTTTTTAAAATTTTTTGCATTAATAAAGTATTGCTTAGTGTTTTTCCTGTTACAAATGCCAGGATCCCACCCAAATAGGAAATTAGGGTAAGCAATAATACTTTTTCAATAAATAAAAATATATTTTCTTCCAATGCCCAAATCATGAAAAATTCAGGGGGAATAAGTCCCATGAAAGTTTCTGATAAGAAAAAGAGGCTGTAGACCAAAGAAGGTTTATCTGCAAGTGGTTCGAAAACTTCGGAGAGGTATTCATTTATGTAAGTCTTGGCAACTATGAAAATGAAAATAATAAAAATGAAACTTACGAAACCCTTCCCCAAAGCTTTATAAATAAACCTTTTCTTTTCCTTATCCATATTTGATTATGCAGGATTCAAATTGTGTTTAAAGGTAATACCATTCCGGGAAAGCTCTTTCAAAACTGGATTATAAATCTCTGGAGTAATGGGAATATGAACACCTGAAAGCTTAATTTTTTCAGTGAGAATTAGTTTGGTGGCAATACCCAAAGGTAAGCCAACGGTTTTTGCCATGGCAGTATTAACAGAGTCGTCCCCAATAACCACTACAGAAGATGTTTTTCTGTGTTTTTTTCCATCCTTTTCATAAATAAATTGGTGCCACATCACAATCATATCTTTATCTTCTGATTCCAAGGTCCATTTCTTCTCTAGAATATGCTGAAGAATTTGGGCAGGTGTGGCGTTTTTTAAACCAACTTTTGTATTTTCAAAAATACCCAACCACTCTAACTTTTCAATAATGGGAGAATCCTGATCAAGATGTAGGTAGTGCATCAATTTTAATTCAACTGAATCATGCGGATTGTAGGTAAGAAAGGAATTGATGAAATCCCTGTGAGTCATGTCTTCCGAACCTTCCATAATATAGGAATCGTCAGTTGCTCCTAACTTTACGAAGATATCCCATGCCCTGGAGAAGCCGGGTCTTCTTAAAGTTCCTCTGTAAATTGTGGGTATACCTCGAAGATTATAAACATCCAGGTATTTTAGAGAATCCCTGTTGGCATAACCTTCAAACCTTCCATAGCCTTGAATTTCGATAATTTCTGTTCTACGGAATAAACGGTGATAGGGTATATATTTAAGCTTCCCTTCCTGAATGAATTTTACTATTCCCTGACCTGCTAATACAACATTTCTAGGGTTCCAAGTAAATTTATAATGCCAGGGATTATTGTCACTTTCCGGAGCTACCAAGCCCCCTGTAAAAGATTCAAAATTTAGCATTTTCCCTCCAGTATTTCTGATTTCATCAATCTCCTTCATAGCTGAAAGATGATCTAGCCCTGGATCAAGTCCAATTTCATTGAGTAACAAAATACCATTTTTTTTCGCCTCTTCCTCCATAGCTTTTATTTCCGGAGAAACATAAGAAGCTGTAACCAGGTGTTTTTTGTGTTTTAAACAAGTGGTAGCCACTAATGGATGAAACCTGGCTGGCAACATGGAAATTACCAGATCGGAATCTTGGACTTCCTTCTCTCGCTGGTTTTCATTATTTACATCGAATTTGATAATATTTACTTTGGCACTTCCTACTTTGGTTTTCACCATTTCGGTATCTTGATCTCCGATAGTCAGTTGCCAGCCCAGTTCTATGCTTTGTTCGAGCAGATATTTAACTAATGTAGAAGCAGAGCGTCCAGCCCCAATTAGAAAGATTTTTTTAGACATGTGTTGTTGTTTTGAGTCCCAGATTTTCTATTTAAGAATAGTACCTGGGATGTTGGTTAATATCTATTGATGTTAGTAAAATAATATTTATTGATTAATCATTCCGACAACTTATTAATTTTTGACATTTGCCTGAGTTGATTCAGTTAGATATTTGATTTTCGCCATAAAGTCTTCTTTAGACTGGTCATATTCAGGGGTAAGGCTTTTCTTTTCCGGGAAATCCTCCACATGTAAAGTAGTAGTAGGAAAAGCAAACCTCACATTTAATTTTTCCGCTAGTTTGATGATTTCCAACATCACTTCACCTCTGGATTGTAATTCTTCGGTCCAGGTAGGCACTGCAAAAAATATATAGAAAAGAATATCTAATGATGATCCTCCAAATGTGTTTAAGTGGACTTCATAATAATCTTTTCTTGTTTTTGGGTGTTTTATAACAATTTGTTTTAGTCCTTCTATAAATACTTCAATAAGATCGGGAGGAGTATCATAGGTAATAGCAATGGAAGTCCTAAACCGTCTATAAACCCGCATTCCCATATTATCTACAGTCATATCGGCAATATTTCCATTGGGAATAGATACTACAGAGTTATGGAAAGTTCGAATTCGGGTAGATCGGAAACCTACTTCTTCCACAGTTCCGTCTACTCCATCGGATACAATCCAATCTCCAATGGTAAAAGGACGATCTATAAAGATCATTAAGGAACCAAATAAATTTTTCAGAGTGTCCTGAGCTGCCAGGGCAAAAGCTAAACCACCAATGGAAATACCTGCAAGGATTCCGGTTATATCAAATTCAAGGTTCTGAAGAATGAATAATCCACCACCTACTATTACAAAGAGTTTTAGTGACTTTCGGAGTAATGGAACAATCTGGTCATCCAGTGAAGTCTCTGTTTTCTTGGTGGCTTTTTCAAGATAAAAACAAAACACATCAATAAGTCTGTAAATCACTACAACAGCAAAAAATGGCTGAAAAGCACGCAAAAATTTAATAATGTACTGGGATAGTGTAATGGGTAGTTGCAGGATTGGGAAAACCAATGATGCAAAAATTATAATGACTAAGAAGCTTAATGGTTTTGCAACAGGGGCAATAAATTTATTGGCAATTTGGTCACCTTTAAACTTTATTAATAGGCGAATAATTAATTTTTCAAATATGAAAGTGAATATTTTATGCCCTATAAAACAGATGAAAATAATGAGCCATAGCCCGATGTGTTGCCATAAATAAAGCCCAAAATACTTTTTGCTGGTGAGCTTTCCCTTTTTTCCAAGTTTGTTGGCTATTTCTAATAATTCACTGGTTCCATAAGGGTAAATTTCCTCATGAATTTCATCAATTTTTGAAACGGTGTACTTAGAGTAAAGCCATTTATTCCCAACTTTACTGAGGTAAATTTGGGGAAAAGAAGCAACTACGATATAGGTGTTTTGATTGTTTTTTAAAGTGTCCTTATAATTCGGATCATAAGGAATCATATCGGTGTCTATATAATGACCAGAGCCATCATAAATCTGTTTTAGCTTAATGGTTAATTCTATTAATTCTTCTTGAGAGACTCCAGTGCCATCAAGTGCTTTTGCAGAAAGTTCGGGATTGTAGGATTCATCCTGAAGGAATTTTAATTGGGTTATTACACTGCTTTGAGGGGTAGAAAGGTCGATTTTCGCAGAATCATTTTTCGCAGAAATTGAATGAACTATTCCCCAAAAAATAAGATTTAAAATATAAAAACGTGAATAACTGGTCATCTTTCAAATTGATTTTTTTTTAAAACTACCTATTCAAGATTGAATAAAAGGGCATTTTATCAAGAAATTAGAAAAGATTTTTACAATTTTTCCCCTAAACCTTCAATAGGAATACCATATAATTAATTTCTTACCGTTCTAAATTGAATGAAATAAGATAAATAGTAATGGTTTTAGGATTTATGTATATAATGGTCTGATTTATGATGAGTTAACGTTTGTTAATTTCAGTCCATTATAGAAGATATCTTTCCCCTTTATCAGAAGTCAGAGTACAGTATTCTATCATGGCTAAAACTAATTGGTAAATTACTATTCAATAAAATTTAATCAAGGAAAATTGATAAAATGATTACTAAAAATCTAAATGGAAAATCCATGTGGTTAAGACGAGGAAGGTATCTTGTTATATGTGCTTTTTTTGTTGGTCTTTCTACACAATTACTCGCTCAAAGGATGCTCATTGGGCTAAAAGGTGGTGTAAACTACACCCAGGCTGATCCTACAAAAAGTTATTCTTCCGTGGTTTTTACACAAGCTCCTTTGGAGGATACTCACAAAAGGCAATACAGTGAACAATTCGATAATATGGGTACACAATTTGGTATTGCCTTAACATTTGAGTATACCAATTTCTTTGGTTTAAGTTTCGAACCCACTTACTCTCAATATAATTATGGGTTTAAAAACGGCTATCTGTGGCAGGCTACAGAAGGTTTTGAATCTCTTGCTGTGGAATATGACCACAATCAAAAACTAAATTATATTGAATTACCACTGTTTTTCAGGTTTAGTTTTTCCCAGGGTCCTGTAATCCCTTATCTACAAGTAGGTGGGTTTTATAATATTTTACAAAATGCATCAAAATCAGTGAATACTACAAAACTTGATTTAGCTACAGGTGGGCTTAATGAACTTAATGGAGATGAAAATGATGTGGGAATTACCCATCTAATGGATAATAAATTATATGGTTTAGCAGGAGCAGTAGGAGTTTCGTTTAATCTTCCTCATGTTAGAGTATCACTGGAAGGAGCTTACAGATACGGAATGAATAATGTAGCTAATGAATATACAAGATTTTCTGATCCAAGATCTTCCACCATTCACTTTGATGTTTTAGATGATACTAGTATTAAAAATATGCAATTTTCTTTGGTTTGTCATTTTCCCATCAATTTTGGAATGGGAGGGAATGGTACTAAAAATACCAGGTATGTGGTTCCTTACGATATGAGGAGGTTTAAAGAAGAGGGATCAAGAAAATAATATTAACTATCAAAAAATATTTATAACTACAATGGATAATATTAAAGTCTTATGTATATATCTGGTTTTATCTCTGGCAATTTTTGGTTGTAGCTCCGATGTAGAGGAAGTTGAACCAAACAATAGATTTACCAAGGTTTACAATAATGAAAATTTTGATGATTCCTTTTTTGCCTTGGATGTAAAACAGACGGCAGATGGGGGTTATTTATTATTAGGAAGAAAAGAATTAGAGGATTCTCCTTATGGAGGAGTTTATGTGATTAAAACAGATGATGAAGGAAATTATCAGTGGCAAGCTGTTCCTACGTCAGAATTCAGAAATCCTGTTCCTAATTTTATTTTTATTGATGGTGCGTATCATTTTGTTTGTATGGCGAAGGGAACAGGCGGAAATATCTCAGAAGGAATTTTAGCCAGAGTTAACGAATCAAGTAAAATCATTGAAATTGCAAGGATTTACCCTGATGTTAAAAATCCTCTACATGCATCAGAAACAAGAGATGGAGGAATGTTGATTTTAGGATATGACCAAGGTGCAGAAGAATCTTCTCTTTCAAAAATTGGGTCAGATAAAAGTTTTACCTGGCAGACTAAATATGCAATTTTAGAGAATCAAAATGAAGCAATATTTAATCATTTATTTTACGTAAATAAGCGTCTGCCGTTTTTTACAGGATCTTTGGAAGATGGAGGTTATTTTATGAATGGATTTTCTGATTTTACACTGTCTGTGGAATTTGTGGATGCAAATGGAGGAAAACAAGGAGCCATTCAAGGTTTTAGGGATGAAGGAACGGTAAGTTCACTTGTACATCTTTCAGGCAATCAGTTTAGTATGTCAAAATATTCTTATACACAAAACTTTGTATTGCCATTAACTGAATTTGATCCTACTGTGGTGAATAATATCAAGGATTTGGATGGGAATGAATTTCCAGAACTTGCTCCTGAACCTGATGTAAGAGTTTTAAGGCAGACCATAAATGGTAATAGCTATTTAATATATGCGGCAAATTCTAAAAGCAATCAGATTGTTTTATATGCATATGATGAAGCCAAACTTGCTGAAAATGGTGGGGAATTTGCCTTTGTGGGCACTACAAGAGTAGGGTTTTCAGATAGGTTTGAAATAGCAAACATAATTCCCACAGAAGATGAAGGGTTAGCAGTCGCTGCCACAACATATGTAGGAGGAAGATTTTCACGATTAGCTTTATTTAAGCTATCCCCTGGTGATTTGAGAAAACTAGCTGGTTTATAATTTATTACAGAGAATACTACTTTATATAAAAAGCCTTCAAGTCTCAACTTGAAGGCTTTTTGTTTTTTGGAATTCACTATTGAAATAAAAGTAAAAAGTTAAAATTTTTACTTTTCAGAGTTTAACTCACCTATTTTTTCGATTTTAGTAAAATACAAGCATTGGTTTTATCCTACTTCAAAGTGGGATTTGTAGTCTTTTGAAAGAATTAGACATTTTTACTAGAAAAAATGACTTGTGCCCTAAATTGTAAATAACAAAAATGAAGAGGATAAATTTAAAACAATTAAAAAAAGATCATCAGCTAGGTTTTTTTGCTGTAGATGCTTTAATGTTAGGGCTTGTTGGCTTAAATCTATTACTAATAATTGTTGAATGGATTTATTCTTTTAAAATTAGCAAGGAATTTTTAATAGAATTTTTTCCCAACATATTTCAATTTTATACAGAATATATACATGAACATTTTCTAATTTATGATTTTCTTTTCATAGTTATATATATAGTAGAATTTTCCATAAGATGGATTATTGCTATAATCAGAAAGACTTACCATAGCTGGTTTTTTTATCCATTTATCCACTGGTATGATGTACTTGGATGTTTCCCATTAGATTCTTTAAGGATTTTTAGATTTCTAAGGGTTTTTTCAATGGTTTACAGACTTGAAAGAATGGGGGTGATAAACCTTTCCAATACTTATCTTTTCAAACTGGCAAAGAAATATTACAGAATTTTTGTTGAGGAAGTTTCGGATGCTGTTGTCATTAATGTAATTGATGATATGAAGCAGCAAGTAAGTACAGGAAGTCCGATTGTAAATAGAGTAGTAGATGATGTCATTTCCCCACATAAAGAAGAGATTAAAACATGGGTTACCTCGAGAGTTGACCTATTGGTATCTAATCTTTATGATGAAAATAAAGATAATCTGAAGGTTTATGTTGATAAACTGATAAAAGGATCTATGGAAAAGAATTCAGAAATTATGACTTTAGAGCTTGTCCCTGTAGTAGGAAATGTGATTACAAGTAAAATTGAAAAGGCAATTAGTGATATTGTTTTCAACGTGATTAGTGGAGCAATTGAAGATTTCTCTAATAATAAACAACAAGTTATTGACTTATTAGGTGAAAAAATATTTGAAGTATTAATATATGCCACAAATGATAAAGAAATGAAGGACTTGAGTTTTGAGATTTTTTCAGGAACTTTGGAAATACTAAAAGAGAAGGTAAGTGAAAAAATGTGGCAACTGGAAGAAATTGCAGAGAAACAAAATAACCTAAGGGAAGAATTGGAGAAAGAAGAAAATTTACAAGAAGTAAAGGAATAACCAGAAAAATGAAGATATATCTAGATAATGCTGCAACTACTAGAGTAAGTGAGGAGGTATTGGCAGAGATGCTACCGATTTTGAAGAATAGTTTTGGAAACCCATCGTCCACCCATTCTTTTGGACGCGAAGCCAGGGTATTAATAGAAAAATCAAGGAAAAAAATAGCTGAATTATTGAATGTGACCCCTTCCGAGATTTATTTCACTTCTGGAGGAACGGAATCTGATAATACTGCCATAAGAGGAGGTATTAAACAAAGGAGTATACAAAATGTAATTACCAGTAAATTAGAGCATCATGCAGTATTACATACTCTGGAAGAATTAGAGAGTTCCGGAGAAATAAAAATTAGTTTTGTTGAATTTGATGAAAAGGGAATTATTAGTCTTGATCATTTAGAAGAATTATTAAAAAAGAATAAAAAAGCCTTTGTTTCCTTAATGCATGGAAATAATGAGATTGGTAATATTAACCCCATAAAGGATTTTGGTGAATTATGTCACAATTATGAAGCTATTTTTCATTCTGATACAGTTCAAACCATTGGGCATGTTAAAATAGATTTACAAGACATCAATATAAATTATATAGTAGGATCAGCACATAAATTTCATGGTCCAAAGGGAGTGGGTTTTTTGTATGCCAGAAAGGATTCTAAATTGCCTTCATTTATTAGTGGAGGAGGACAGGAACGAAATTTAAGAGGAGGAACAGAAAATGTTTACGGTATTGTTGGAATGGCCAAGGCATTTGAATTCGCCATTTCGAATTTGGAAAAGGAAAAGGCATATATTAAAGGATTAAAAAATAGAATGATAGAAGGCCTGAAAGAGAATATTCCCGGAATCGCATTTAATGGAAATTCAGATAAACTAGATAATAGCCTATATACAGTGCTTAATGTGAGCATTCCTCCTTCAGATGAAAATGGGCTATTACTTTTTAATCTGGACCTGGCCGGTATTTGTGCCTCTGGAGGTAGTGCATGTGCTAGTGGTGCTCAGACCGGTTCACACGTCATAAATGCTTTGGGTCTCAATCCTCAAAATGGTATCATTAGGTTTTCATTTTGTAAGTATAATTCGGCAGAGGAAATTGATTTTACAATAGAGCAATTGAAGAAAATTTTAGCCTAAAAAGAAGGACGTGAATTTTTTATTAAAAATATTTCAGGGAGGGTTTGCAATAATAATTTAATTGTCTACATTTGCACTCCATTTAAGAGAAACTATACTTGTTTCTACATAAGTAAAAGTCTCAGTGAATAGATCATTAATTTGTTGATAGGATAAAAAAGGTTGAAAAGTATAGGTATGGCTTTATGTTGTGCTTTAACTTTTACTAAATTTATAATAATATGTTACAGCCGAAAAGAACAAAATTCAGGAAAAAGCAGAAAGGAAGGGTTCGTGGAATAGCTCAAAGGGGTCATGAAATTTCTTTTGGTAGCTTTGGGATCAAATGATTGGAGATTGGATGGTTAACATCAAGGCAGATAGAGGCAGCTAGGTTTGCATTGACAAGAGCAATGAAAAGAGAAGGTCAGGTGTGGATTAGAATATTTCCTGATAAGCCTATAACCAAAAAGCCTGCAGAAGTTAGGATGGGTAAAGGTAAAGGATCTCCAGAATATTGGGTAGCCCCGGTAAGACCTGGTACTATTCTTTTTGAGGCAGATGGTGTAAGTATAGAAACAGCAACTGAGGCTTTAAGGCTTGCTGCTCAAAAATTGCCTATCAAAACCAAAATGGTTGTAAGAAGAGATTATTAAGAAGGACTAATTATGAAAAATTCTGAAATAAAAGGACTTTCAATTGAAGAGATAAAGGAGAAAATCTCTTCTTCAGAAAAGAGTTTGCAAAGTTTGAAATTTGCTAATGCAATTTCTCCTATAGAAAACCCATTGCAAATCAAGGATGTAAGGAAGTTTATTGCCAGATTAAAAACTGAACTACATAATAGAGTGGTTACAGAAGTTGCTGAAAAGGTTAAAAGTGGAGAGTTGACTAATTTTAATGCGAGAGAATTTCTTTCAAAAACAAAATTAGATTCTCCTTTGAATTTGACTAAAATCAAGAAAATACTTGCAGGTTCTAAGAATTAGATTAATCCTTAATTAGCAATAAGAAATGGAAGAAAGAAATTCAAGAAAAGAAAGGATAGGTGTAGTGACAAGCAACAAGATGGATGCATCTATTGTAGTTGCAGTTGTAAGGAAAGTGAAGCACCCAATTTATGGAAAGTTCATGACTAAGACAAAAAAGTTCATGGCCCATGACTCTAATAATGATTGCAATATTGGAGATAGAGTAAAGATTATGGAAACTAGACCTTTGAGTAAAAGGAAAAGGTGGAGATTAATCGAAATTATCGAGAAAGCAAAATAATTTTTTCTCAGTGTTATTCCAATATAGTTTTGAGTAAAAAATAATAAGATTTTATAAAAATGGTACAGCAAGAGTCAAGATTAAATGTGGCTGATAATAGTGGGGCAAAGGAAGTATTATGTATCAGGGTGCTAGGAGGCACCGGAAAAAGATATGCCTCTATTGGTGATAAGATTGTGGTTTCTGTGAAATCAGCACTTTCGTCAAGTAATGTTAAGAAAGGCACTATCTCAAAGGCAGTTGTAGTAAGAACTAAGAAAGAGATTCGAAGGAAAGACGGTTCTTATATAAGATTTGAAGATAATGCTGCGGTATTACTTACTGCCAACGATGAGCCAAGAGGAACTCGTATTTTTGGGCCAGTTGCTCGTGAATTGAGGGAAAAACAGTTTATGAAAATCGTTTCATTAGCACCTGAAGTTTTATAATTATGAAGTCTGTTAAGATAAGAAAATTACACCTTAAAAAGGGAGATAAGGTAGAGGTAATTGCGGGAAACCATAAGGGTAAAAAGGGGCTTGTTTTAGAAGTGCTACGCAATAACAATCGTGCAATTGTAGAGGGAGTGAATTTAGTTACTAAGCATATAAAGCCAACAGCAGAGAATCCTGAAGGAGGAGTTGAAAAAACTGAGGCTGGAATACATATTAGTAATTTGATGGTTTTGGATCCGAAGACTGGAGAAAAAACAAAAATAGGTAGGAGGAAAGATGAGGAAGGGAAATTGAAAAGATATTCAAAAAAATCAGATCAATTCATTGACTAATGGCTAAACCTAGATTAAAAAAGAAATATTTAGAGGATATCGTCCCTAAGTTAAAAGAAAAGTTTGACTATAAGTCAAATATGGAGGTTCCAAAATTATTGAAAGTTTCAATTAATAAAGGAATTGGAGAGGCAACATCAGATAAGAAATTAGTTGATGTTGGAATAGAAGAGTTATCGTTGATAGCTGGCCAGAAAGCAGTAGCTACAATGGCTAAAAAGTCTGTATCAAACTTTAAACTCAGAGAGGAAATGCCAATTGGGGCAAGAGTTACCTTGAGAGGAGATAAAATGTTTGAATTTGTTGATAGACTTGTAAGTATTGCCCTACCAAGGGTAAGAGATTTTAAAGGAGTCAATGATAAAAGTTTTGATGGCAGGGGTAATTATACTCTTGGCGTAAAAGAGCAAATAATTTTTCCTGAAATATCAATTGATAAGGTTAAGAAAATTTCAGGAATGGATATAACTTTTGTTACCACAGCTCAAACGGATGAAGAAGGCTATGCCCTTTTAAAAGAGTTAGGAATGCCGTTTAAGAATAAAAAATAATGCTATATGGCAAAGGAATCTATTAAAGCAAGAGAAAGAAAAAGAGAAAAATTAGTAGCAAAATATGCAGCTAAGAGGGCAGAATTGAAGGAGAATGGAGATTATGCTGCGTTGGATAAACTACCGAAAAATTCTTCTAAAGTTAGACTTCATAATCGGTGCAAACTTACTGGTAGACCGAAAGGTTATATGAGAAGGTTCGGGATATCGAGGGTAACTTTCAGAGAATTAGCTTCTCAAGGTAAAATTCCTGGTGTAACTAAAGCTAGTTGGTAATTTTTAGAAATTAAATGGGCTTAAAGGGCTCTTAAATAGATAAAAGAATGACAGATCCTATTGCAGATTACTTAACGCGATTGAGAAATGCTATAAAGGCAAACCGAAGGATTGTTGAGCTTCCAGCTTCTAACATCAAAAAGGAAATAACGAAGGTATTGCACGATAAAGGATATATACAAGGGTATAAGTTTGATGACTCAGGTGTGCAAGGAACAATCAAAATTGCATTGAAATATAATCCTTCTACCAAAATTCCTGCTATTGTTAGTTTGGAAAGGATTAGTAAGCCTGGGTTGAGGAAATATGTGAAGTCTGATAATTTACCTCGAGTACTAAACGGATTAGGTATTGCTGTTTTGTCTACTTCTAAGGGAGTAATGACAGATAAAGAAGCAAGGAATTTGAATGTTGGTGGTGAGGTATTGTGCTATGTTTATTAACAACATAAAAAGGAAATTGTAATGTCAAGAATTGGAAAATTACCTGTAAAAATTCCTACTGGAGTTAGTGTTGATATTAAGGATAACCTAGTATGTGTAAAGGGGCCTAAAGGTGAGCTTTTACAGAAGGTTGATTCAGCAATAAGTTTGGAAGTTAAGGATGGAGAACTTAATCTTGTGCGACCATCAGAACAAAAAAACCATAAGGCACTGCATGGTCTTTACAGGTCCCTAGTTAGTAATATGGTTGTTGGAGTAACAGAAGGTTACCAAAAGAAGCTTGAATTGGTTGGTGTTGGTTTTAAAGCTGTTGCTTCTGGAAATGTTCTAGAGTTGAATCTAGGTTATTCGCATAATATCTATTTTGCCGTTCCGCCTGAGATTTCTGTAAATGCAGAAACTGCAAAGGGAAAAAACCCTATTGTAACTTTAGATGGAATTGATAAACAACTAATTGGGCATGTTGCCGCTCAAATTAAGAAGTTACGTAAGGTAGAGCCTTATAAAGGTAAGGGTATCAGATTTGTAGGAGAACAGATTAGAAGAAAAGCAGGTAAGACTGCCGCAAAATAAAATAGAAAAATGGCTACGAAAAAAGATTCTCGAAGACTCAGTATTAAAAGAAGGATTCGTAATAAGATATCAGGTACAGGTACAAGGCCAAGATTATCAGTGTTTAAGAGTAATACTTCTATATCAGTTCAGGTAATTGATGATCTTGAATCAAGGACTTTAGTTTTTGCAACTTCTAAGGAAGTTTCTGATAAGAAAAATGTAGATTTGGGAATTGCTAAAGAAGTAGGGAAGAAAATTGCTGAAAAAGCTAAATCATCTGGTATAGAGACTGTTATTTTTGATAGAAATGGTTATTTATACCATGGAAAAGTAAAAGCATTAGCAGAAGGAGCCAGGGAAGGTGGATTAAAATTTTAATTCTTTAAAGATATGCCTAAACAAGGAAATATTAGAAAATTGAAAGCTAGTGATATCGAACTTACCGAAAAGGTAGTAGCGATTCAAAGAGTAGCTAAAGTAGTAAAAGGAGGTAGAAGGTTTAGTTTTTCAGCTATTGTAGTGGTAGGCAATGGAGATGGTGTAGTAGGTTATGGATTAGGTAAAGCTAATGAGGTTACTGACGCTATTACAAAAGGAATTGATGATGCCAAAAAGAATTTGATCAAAGTTCCTATTTTAAATGGTACTATTCCACATGAAATGTTGGGGAAATTTGGAGGAGGATATATTTTAATAAAGCCTGCATCTCAAGGTACTGGTGTAATTGCTGGTGGTGCTATGAGGGCCGTATTAGAGGCAGCTGGTGTTAAAGATGTATTAGCTAAATCAAAAGGTTCTTCGAATCCGCACAATGTTGTTAAAGCAACTTTTGATGCGCTATTAAAGATGAGGGATCCTGTTTCAATAGCCCAGCAGAGAGGAGTTACATTGGAAAAAGTATTTAATGGCTAATAATGTTATTACCATGAGTAAGATAAAAATCACACAAGTACGAAGTACTATTAAGAGATCTAAGAGACAAAAAGCAACGATTACTGCTTTAGGTTTAGGCAAGATTAATAGATCAAAAGAAGTAACTGCAACTCCTCAAATTTTAGGAATGGTTGAGAAGGTGAAACATTTGGTAAGAGTTGAAGAGTTATAATTTATTAATTAGTTTTTGTAATTTTGCGAAAAAGTGATGAAGTTGCATAATTTAAAACCTGCAGAAGGTTCCGTAAAAAATAGAAAAAGAATTGGTAGAGGTCCTGGGTCTGGAAAAGGCGGGACTAGTGCCAGGGGTCATAAAGGAGCTAAATCAAGATCTGGTTATAGCAGAAAACTTGGCTTTGAAGGTGGTCAGATGCCACTTCAAAGAAGGGTGCCTAAGTTTGGCTTTAGAAGTCCTTTTAGAGTGGAATATAAGCCAATTAATGTTGGTAAATTGCAAGAATTATCTGAGAAGCATAATTTAAATCAGTTTGAACTTTCAGATTTTATTAAATTTGGATTAGCCTCAAAAAATGATAAAATTAAGATTCTTGGAAATGGGGAATTAAATGTAAAGCTTGAAGTAAAAGTTCATGCTTATTCTTCCTCCGCAAAAACAGCAATTGAAAAAGCTGGGGGAAATGCAAATACGCTATAAAATATGAAGAAGTTTTTCACTACGATAAAGAACATATTTTCAATCGAGGAGCTAAGGAATAGAATATTTTATACTCTGGGTTTCTTAATGGTTTTCCGATTGGGTTCATTTATTGTATTACCTGGAGTTGATCCTAGTCAGTTAAATGAGGCTTCCTCCGGTTTTTTTGGCATGATTAACACTTTTTTAGGTGGTGCATTTAGCCGGGCATCTATATTTGCTCTTGGTATCATGCCATATATTTCAGCTTCTATTATCGTACAATTGCTTTCAGTTGCTGTTCCCAAGTTTCAAAAACTTCAAAAGGAAGGTGAGTCTGGAAGGAAAAAAATAAATCAAATCACCAGAGTGTTGACCATTCTAATTACGATGGCTCAGGCTTCTGGATATCTTGCTGCTACAATTCCTGCCGAAGCTATTACGCTTACTAATCAGTCCTTCTTCGTTGCCTCGTCCATGATAATTTTAACATCAGGGACTATGTTCTGTATGTGGTTGGGAGAGAAAATTACAGAAAAAGGAATTGGGAATGGAATATCAATGCTTATTATGATTGGTATTATTTCTAGATTTCCCTTAGCAATTATTGAGGAAGTTGGTACAAGAGGTACCCAGGGATTACTTCTTTTAGTTCTAGAGTTTTTAGCGCTTTTCTTTATTGTAATGAGTGTAGTATTATTAACTACTGCCGTAAGAAGGATACCAGTACAATATGCACGACAAGTAGTTGGTGGAGGTAAAAAACAATTAGGAAAGGGGCAAAGATCATATATTCCATTGAAAGTAAATTCGGCTAATGTGATGCCAATTATATTCGCACAGTCACTTATGTTTTTACCATCCTTACTTTCTTCAGTTTGGGCTGAAGAAAACGACACTGCAAGGTATATCGCACAAGCATTTGCTGACTTTACCTCATTAGAGTATAATATAACTTTTGCTGTTTTAATTATTCTTTTCACATTCTTTTATACTGCCATTACCATCAACCCTAAACAAATGGCAGATGACATGAAAAGAAATAATGCTTTTATTCCAGGTGTAAAACCTGGTGAGCAAACCTCAGATTATATCAGTGCAGTACTAGATAAAATTACTTTACCTGGGGCTTTGTTTTTAGCAATTGTTGCAGTTTTACCTGCATTTGCTAGTGCAGCAGGTGTAAGTATGAATTTTGCACAGTTTTATGGAGGTACATCACTTATTATTATGGTGGGTGTTATCCTGGATACTCTTCAACAAATAGAAAGTTATTTGTTAATGAGACATTATGAAGGAATGATGAAATCGGGAAGTGTTAAAGGAAGATCTCAAAACGTACCTGCATTTTAATGATATATTTTAAGACAAGCGAGGAAATTGAGCTGATGAAAAAAAGTGCTTTGCTTTTAGGTAAGGCACATGGTGAGGTAGCGAAATCAATTAAAGTAGGGGTTTCTACAAAAGAGCTTGACTTAATTGCTGAAGAGTTTATAAAAGATTTTGGAGGTGAGCCTTCCTTTTTAGGGTATAATGGATTTCCAGCTTCACTTTGTATTTCAGTCAACGAAGTAGTTGTACATGGAATTCCTAGTGATTATTGCCTAAAAGAGGGGGATATTATTTCAATTGATTGTGGAGTTTTTCTTAACGGATACCATGCTGATAGTGCATATACATATGGTGTAGGAGCAATTAACCGAGAGTCTCAACAATTACTGAAAGTTACTAAGGAGTCTTTATACAAAGGTATTGAATGCGTGAAGCAGGGGAATAGGATAGGAGATATTAGTAGTTCAATACAAAATTATTGTGAAGGTTATGGTTTTTCCGTGGTGAGGGAATTAGTGGGACATGGAATAGGAAAACATTTACATGAAAAACCTGATGTTCCTAATTTTGGAAAAAGAGGTAGAGGAAGAAAAATTGAAAATGGTCTTGTTATAGCAATTGAACCTATGATTAATTTAGGAACAAAAGGGATTGTTCAAGAAAAGGATGGTTGGACTATAAGGACTAAAGATAGAAAGCCCTCTGCACATTTTGAACATACAGTAGCATTTTATAATAATAAGGTAGAAGTTTTAACAACATTTGAATTCATTGAACAAGTTTTGACTAGTCAATATGCCTAAGCAAGCAAATATAGAATTAGATGGTACAATAGTAGAAGCTTTGTCAAATGCAAGGTTTAGGGTGGAACTGGAAAATGGGCATAAAGTTTTGGCTCATATTTCTGGAAAGATGAGGATGCATTATATTAGAATTTTGCCAGGAGACAAAGTGAAGCTTGAGATGACTCCTTACGATTTAACAAAAGGAAGGATTGTTTATAGATATAAATAATTTGTGTTATTTCAACTGTTCTTTAACGAATAACAATTTAGGAAATGAAGGTAAAAGCATCAATTAAGAAAAGAAGTTCTGATTGTAAAATAATTAGAAGAAAGGGAAAACTTTATGTCATTAATAAGAAAAACCCTAGGTTCAAGCAACGTCAAGGCTAATAAAATAAATTTTAAAAATTAAATTTCCGGATATAAAATGGCGCGTATTTCAGGTGTAGATATTCCAGATAATAAGAGAGGTGTAATAGCACTTACTTATATTTTTGGAATTGGAAGGCCCTCATCAGAGGCGATTCTTGAAAAAGCTAAAATCGATCCTAATAAAAATGTAGGCGATTGGACTGATGAAGAGTCAAAAGCAATTAGGGATATTATTACCACTGAATTTAAAGTGGAAGGAGAACTTAAATCTGAGGTTCAGCTTAACATTAAGCGATTGATGGATATTGGTTGTTACAGGGGATTTAGACATAGAAGAGGATTACCAGTACGTGGTCAAAGAACAAAAAACAATTCGCGTACAAGAAAAGGAAAGAGAAAAACTGTTGCTAACAAAAAGAAAGCAGTTAAGTAAAGTTTCAGAAATTATAATTGCCTATTAAGTAATTATTTAAGCATTTAATAATGGCTCAAAAAAGAAAAGATAAAGCTAAAAAAAGGGTAGTTTCTGTTGAATCATTGGGTGAAGCTCATATCAAAGCTTCATTCAACAACATTATTGTTTCCCTTACAAATAAAGAAGGACAGGTAATTTCTTGGTCATCTGCTGGAAAAATGGGATTTAGAGGTTCTAAAAAGAATACTCCATATGCAGCTCAAATGGCAGCTCAGGATTGTGCTAAAGTGGCTTATGATCTCGGATTAAGAAAAGTTGAGGTTTTTGTGAAAGGACCTGGATCGGGAAGAGAGTCTGCGATTAGGACTATTCAAAACTCTGGGATTGAAGTAACTACTATTAAAGATGTTACTCCTCTGCCTCATAATGGTTGCAGACCTCCTAAAAGGAGAAGAGTATAAAAATTACCTTGATATATTTTCATAAATAAAATTTTGAATTTCGATGGCAAGATACACAGGGCCAAAGTCCAAAATAGCGAGAAAATTTAATGATCCAATTTTTGGGCCGTGCAAGGAGCTTAAGAAAAAAGCTTATCCTCCAGGACAACATGGTAGAGGAAGAAGAAAAAAACAATCTGAATATGCTGTCCAATTGGCTGAAAAACAAAAGGCAAAGTATACCTATGGTGTGCTAGAAAGACAGTTCCGGAATTTATTTGATAAGGCGGCAAGAAAGCATGGTATCACAGGTACTAACTTGCTGCAATTATTGGAATCAAGGTTAGATAATACTGTTTACAGATTAGGCATAGCTCCCACAAGATCTGCTGCAAGACAATTGGTCTCTCATAAGCATATTACTGTAAATGGGGATTCAGTAAATATTCCTTCTTATACTTTAAAGCCTGGTGACATAGTTGGGGTTAAAATTAAATCTCAAACGTTACTAGTAGTTAAGGAAAGTCTTTCTGGAAGACAAATTTCGAGATTTAGCTGGTTGGAGTGGGATTCTGAGAGGATGGCAGGTAAATTTATGGGTGTTCCAGAAAGAGAGGAAATTCCTGAAAATATCAACGAACAATTTATTGTTGAATTATACTCTAAATAAGAGCTTTAATTTGACAATCGATCTCAATATTGGGGTCAAATATTTGAAATTATTATTCACTAAGATAAAAAGTAAGCTTACATGTCAATACTAGCATTTCAAATGCCTGATAAGGTGGTAATGGATAAGGCTGATGATTTTCATGGGTTATTCGAATTCAAGCCACTCGAGCCAGGTTATGGAGTTACAATAGGTAATTCTTTGAGGAGAATTCTCTTATCATCTTTAGAAGGGTATGCTATTGTTGGAGTTAAATTCCCTGATGTATTGCATGAATTTTCTTCCATCGAGGGTGTAGTGGAGGACGTAACTGAAATAATTTTAAATCTTAAAACAGCAAGATTTAAGAAGGTGTCAGAAAGTCCAAATTCGAAAATAAATATCAGTATAAGTGGTAAGGAGGTATTTACTGCTGGTGATATTGCTGAATTTACTACAGACTTCAAAATTCTAAATCCGGAATTAGTTATCTGTAACATAGATCCTTCTATTACCTTCCAAATTGAACTTACAGTTGAAAAAGGAAGAGGATATGTGCCAGCTGAAGAAAATAAGCCTAGTGAGCAGGTATTTGGTTATATTCCTGTAGATGCAATTTTTACTCCGATTAAGAATGTGAAGTATAAAATTGAGAATACAAGGGTTGAGCAAAGAACTGACTATGAAAAGCTGATTTTGGATATTGAAACTGATGGTTCAATTCATCCAGAAGATGCCCTTAAAGGTGCTGCCAATATATTAATCCAGCACTTTATGTTATTCTCTGATCAGACGATGACATTCCAACCTGATAGCAAGCCTGAAGAGGAGCCAATTGATGAGGAATTCTTGCATATGAGAAAGTTGTTGAAAACTTCATTGTCTGACTTAGATTTATCTGTTAGGGCATATAATTGCTTAAAAGCTGCTGATGTCAAAACATTAGGAGACTTGGTTAGCCTTGAAATTTCCGATATGATGAAGTTCAGAAACTTTGGGAAGAAATCTTTGACGGAACTTGAGCAATTAGTGGCTGAGAAAAATCTGACCTTTGGAATGGATGTTTCAAAGTATAAATTGGATGAAGATTAATAAATAAGAGTGAGAAAAGTCGGGTAACCGAAAAAAAATATTAATTGAAATGAGGCACGGAAAAAAAGTAAATCATCTTGGGAGAACAGCCCCCCATAGAAAGGCGATGCTTTCTAATATGGCTTGTTCTTTAATCCTTCATAAAAGGATTAATACAACCTTGGCAAAGGCAAAAGCACTGAGAAAGTATGTTGAGCCTTTAATAACCAAATCGAAAACTGATTCAATGCATTCTAGAAGAACAGTGTTTTCTTATTTAAAAAATAAAGAAGCAGTAACCGTTCTTTTTAATGAAGTGGCTGATAAAATTGCTGAAAGGCCAGGTGGATATACTCGTATTATCAAAACTGGATATAGATTAGGTGATAATGCTGAAACATGCTTAATTGAATTAGTTGATTTTAATGAATTGTTGTTGGCTGAAAGCTCTGAAAGTAAATCTAAAACAAGAAGAGGAAGAAGAAGAAGAGGTGGTTCTAAGGGTGCATCTACGAAAACTTCTTCAGTTGCTGAAGATGTAGAAGAAGTTGCTATAGCAGAACCTGAAGAGAAAATTGAAAGTTTTGTTACTGAGGATGTTGATGTTGTGGATGAGGTAAAAGATGAAGAGGAAACTGAGAAAGAGGAAGGTGATGATACTTCAAAACCAAAGGATGAGTAATAATAATAAAAAATATACAAAAAGGAAATGGTTTTTAAATCGTTTCCTTTTTTTTTGCGAAAATTATTTAAAATAAAATTCTTAATAGCATAATGGATAAGATTCAAAGAAAATCATGTGTTTTACTATTAGAAGATGGAAGTGTTTTTTATGGATACGGAATAGGTTTGATAGGGACTACTTCTGGGGAAATTTGTTTTAATACTGGTATAACAGGTTATCAGGAGGTTTATACTGATCCTTCTTATTATGGACAAATTCTGGTAAATACTACTTCTCATATAGGAAATTATGGTGTATTGGATGACGAAACTGAATCTGACTCAGTAAAAATCAAGGGTTTAGTAGTAAAGAAGTTTTCTGATATCTTTTCAAGAATTCAGGCTGAAGGTTCTCTTCAAAAATATCTGGAAGATGCAAAAATTGTAGGTATTTCGGATATTGATACCAGGAAATTAGTAAGACATATTAGACAAAGTGGGGCAATGAATGCTATTATTTCCTCTGAAATTGACGATATTGACAAATTAAAAGAATTACTTTCGGTCGTACCATCTATGGAAGGACTTGAACTTGCTTCACAAGTAAGTACAAAGGAGACATATTTTGAAGGAAATCCTGATGCTCCATTTAAGGTTGCTGTCCTAGATTTAGGAATCAAACGTAACATCTTAAGAAATTTAACTGCTAAAGGATGCTATTGTAAGGTCTTTTCATCGAATACTTCCTTTGAGGAAATGAATTCCTGGAACCCGGATGGCTTTTTTGTTTCCAATGGACCTGGTGATCCTGCATCTACCACCTATGCTGTAGAAACAGTTAAGGAAATTATTAAAAGAGATATTCCAATCTTTGGCATTTGTTTAGGACATCAGATTATTGCCTTAGCAAATGGTATTACTACCTATAAAATGCATCATGGTCATAGAGGTTTAAACCACCCTGTTAAAAATTTGCTTACTGGAAAATGTGAAATTACATCACAAAATCATGGGTTTAGTGTATCCTCCGATTCTGTATCAAGTAGTGAAAATGTTGAAGTTACACATTTGAATTTAAATGATGATACTGTAGAGGGGATAAGAATTTTAGGTAAAAAAGCATTTTCTGTGCAATACCACCCAGAAGCGGCTCCAGGGCCTCATGATTCCAAGTATTTATTTGATCAGTTTATTGCTTTGATGGGAGAATCAGAAGCTGTTGAAGGGTGAAAAATCTCTGATATTTAAAATTAAAAGATAAAGCCGGGCGATAAATAACGCGGCTTTATCTTTTAAAGAAAGTTATCTTCCTCTTTGTAGGCTTTTATGAGAAGTTCTTCTCCCTCTTTTCCTTTATGGAAATTGCCATGTTCCATACCCATGATTCCTTCATATCCTTTTTCGTGGATGTATTTAAATATATTTTTATAGTTTATTTCACCTGTAGTAGGCTCTTTTCTTCCAGGATTATCACCAATTTGGAAATAAGCTATTTCATCCCAACATCTTTCAATATTAGTAATTAGCTGTCCTTCATTTTTTTGCATATGGTATACATCATATAAAATCTTGCATGATGGGCTATTTACTGCCTTGCAAATCATATAAGATTGGTCAGAATATCTTAAAAACAAATCTGGAGTATCGCTTAAAGGTTCTAATACCATTACCAAACCATGTGGTTCAAATATTTCAGCACCTCTTCTTAAGGCTTCAACTACATTAGCTGTTTGAATTCCCAATGGTAATTTTCTTTCAAAAAAACCTGGAACAACTGTCATCCACTTGGCATTAATACGCTTTGCTACCTCCACTGACTCTTTACAAGTTTCCACAAAATTATCTAGGAACTCTTTTTTTCCGGTGGATAATGAGGTCTTCCAATTTTCACCTCCATCTACTACAAAAACTCCCATTTCCATCCCAAGTCGTTCCATTTCTCTGGCAATTTTTTCCTGATCCTCTGTAGACCTTTTAAGCATTCCATTATCTTCCAATGCCATAAAACCCTGATCAGCCATAAACTTTAACTGGTCAATTAAGTCTTCGCCACCAGAATTCTTAAACATACCAAAATGAGGGGCGTATTTTAAATTAAATTTATGAGCTTCAGTATCAGCATTCATTAAATTAGATTTTGCAGCTACTGCTCCACTACCTGCCGCAATAGAAGCAGCTCCTGCAATAGCGGTTTTTTGAATAAAATTTCGTCTTTTCATTTTTTGATAGTTTAACTTATTGTTTTTTTGAAGTAAGTACCAGTACTATTTTATATTGAGTACTTTTATCACATTATCAAAAAGTTGTGGCACTTATTAAGTATATTTAATTCTGCACATCTATTTAAGGAGTTGGATTAATATTTTTTTAAAAATGTTCAGTGTTTAAAAATTTAAATTTACTAATTACTGGCAAGTCCCTCCACTTTTTTAAGTGAGGATAAATATTCAACTAAATCAACCAATTCATCTTTACTCATGGATAAATGTAGGCCTGAGGTCATTAAAGAATTTTCAAATTCTTCTATGGAAACCACTTCGGATATTTTGATTGTCTTTAGCATTCCTCCCATTTGCTTAAGACCTATTTCATCCTCAGTTTTACTGGCAATATAACCTACTGATTTTGAAGCATCCTTAGTTTCAATGACAAAGCCTTCATAACCAAAACTTATCCCCTCATTTGGGTAAATAATAGCAGCATAGATTCCATCTTTGGACAATTTACTTCCAATTTCGGAAAGTTTTGGGCCAAAGTCTATTCCTTTACCATTTACCTGGTGGCAGGCTGCACAAAATTTATCAAAATTAGCTTTTCCATTTTCAACATTTCCAACTGAGGCAACTAAATCCTTTAAAGGTGGAAGTTTATCAGAACCTTCAGGCATCACCATAAATTTAGAAGCTTCTTCTCTGATAGAACCTTTAATTGCACTCATCAAAACAGTTACCGCAGTTGTTTTTAGCTCTTCAGGAATTTCATTCTCCACAAGCATATCTAAGACTCTTGATTCCTGAGACCAGCCTGTCCCAAGGGTTTGCATTGCTTTTTTTCTTAAAGCTAAATCTTCTTCTTCATTAAAAGCAATACTTTTAACCAAATTCCATGAATCCATATCACCAAGATGTTTCATTGTGGTTAATATCTGGGAAACTAAAATTTTATCCTTTGAAGATAATAATTCCTCAAAATACTTTGCTCCATTTTTTTCTCTTAACAATTGGGTGGCTTTAATTCCAACTTCTGAGTTTGTTCCCCCAAGCATTAGTCGTTTTAACTCTTCATCTTGTCCCTGAATATCAAATCTTTTAACCCATTCAATATATTGATTTGTTCCTTTTACTGACTCTAATGAACTTAATAATAATTGTTTAGTACCAGGCGAGGCTTTAATAGCTTCAGGGCTAATGTGATTAAGTGCAATTTGGATGACTTGTTCTTTTTCATGGTGATCTTTTTCAATTAGGGTGATAAGCACTTTATCTTTTAAAGGATCACTATGAAAATCAAATGCTCTGAAGTATCTTTTCATTCCTTCAGCATCAATAGCAGGATTGGATATGAATTCTGCAAGTAGAGGAATACTTGCTTTTGCTCTTGTTCTCCAAACGATATCCTGACTTTCAGGAGATTTTAAATTTCCATCTACTTTTTTCGAATAGGCTGCAAAAAACTCATCAGGTCTTAAATCTGATCCAATACCTAAAGCTTCCAGATACCATCGGTCTCCTGTGGGATATTGTGCTGCTACTTCTGCCCAAATCTCAGCGGCTTTCGGAGAACCTAAAAATCTTGTGGCAATAGCAACTTCCCTTCTTATTTGTGGCGAATTATCAGTGGAGAGTTGCTCCATATAATTAACCAACTCTGGCATTTCCAGTTGCTTGGCAATTCTTAATCCTGTTAACCTAATATCTTCATTTTCATCATTAATAGCCAGGTCAACATACTCTTTTGTTTTCCCATCAATGTTAGCTAAAAGCCAGAGTGCTCTTGCCTTATGCCTTGGATTTTCTGATGAGAACTCAGCTTTTAGGGTTTCCTCAGCATCTGTTCCCATATCATTTAGTTTATTCCAACCTAAATATCTTGTAGCCATATTAGGACTTTTCATGGCAGCAATAGCTCCTTCTGTAGAAGTTAAATCTAATTGAGGAACTTGGTAGGAATGATCTTTTGGGGCAATTCTGTAAATTCTTCCCTGCTCCTGATCTCCCATCTGGTGACCACCAACTCCTGGATCATACCAATCGGCTACGAATAGAGAACCATCTGGAGCGACACAAACATCCGAAGGCCTAAACCACGCATCTCTGGTTCCGGTTAAAATATTTATTATTTCAGCTTTGTAGCCTGCTCCATCTTTTTGAACAGGATAACTACGAACTACATTAGGCCCAGCATCAGAATGTATCATCTGATCCCAAAACACTTTAGGAAGTAACTTGCCTTCATAAACAACAATTCCAGTTGGTGAACCTGCTCCTGTTTGTAATAAGTTTGGAACAACACCTGGATCATTTAAGTGCCAGTGTTTTTTAGGGATTTCTTCATGCATTCCAGTTCGGGTTGCTCTCCATCCTGCTCCAGTCATTTCATCATGATAACCATAATTTCCATATTCCATCACATAATTTATCCTCACACCTTTATTTCCATCATCATCATTATCCGATTGCCATAAAGTTCCAAAAGCATCCACCGCTACTTCATAATTATTTCGGAAATTATGGGCTAAGACTTCAAATTCACTACCATCCGTACTACACCTGAAAATCATTCCCTGGCGATAGGGTTTACCTTGATGGTTCACCACATTTCCAGCTTTATCCACTACAGGTTTACCATCTTTATCCAAAACCTGCTCCCCAGCATTTCCAAAATTGAAATACAACTTTCCATCAGGACCGAAAATAAAAGAGTGAACACCATGGTCATGTTGTAAACCTCCAATTCCAGTGAAGAGTAGTTCTTTTTTATCTGGTTTATCATCACCATTTTCATCAGTAAAAACCCAGATATTGGGACTTGAGGATACGATTACCTTATTCCCAAAAACAGCAATTCCCAGTGCAGCATCAATATCTTTGCCTTCATAAAATACCTTTCTGGAATCAGCTACTCCATCTCCATCAGTATCTTCCAAAATCAATATTCTATCTCCAGTTTCTCTGGTTGAATTGGTAGGGTTGAGGTCATATCTATAATTGTAGGCTTCACATACCCAAATTCTCCCTTTACTGTCAATATCCATATTAGTTGGATTAACAAGCATAGGTTCTGTTGCAAATACGGTAGCTTCAAGTCCATCATAAATATCAAGGCCAACTAAAGCATTTTCAACTTTTCTTTTATCTTCTTCAGATAATTCAGGTGGGGGAGAAGTAGTCTCTTGTTGTTTGGAACCACAAGAGCTCAAGCCAATAAGTTTAACTAATAAAAAAGAGAGTATTATTGTGGAATTAAGATTAATAATAATCTTTTTCTTCATTTTCATTTTAGATAGTTTTTAGTAATGGGTAGTTTTATAAGTCTTTAAAAATACACATTTTATAAAAGTATTAATTATAATTATCCATTTTTTAAAACTGCCAATATGCGATTTCATCGGCTATATTTCATTATTCATTTTGTATTTTATTTTCTCCCGGATTTTAGCCATGGACAATCCCTCCAAAAATATGAATTCATAACCTATAAAATGGGAACATCCTTTAGGTTAGTGTTTTATGCTAAGGATAGTTTGAAAGCCAATTTGGTGGCAGAAAAGGCTTTTTTAAGAATTAATGATCTTAATGAAAAGCTAAGTGATTATAATAATGAAAGTGAGCTAAACAAACTTAGTAGAACTTCAGGATCGAATGTCTTTGTACCAGTAAGTGATGACCTTTGGAAGGTGATTTCAATTTCTTTAGAAGCATCCAAAAAAAGTGATGGTGCTTTTGATATTACAGCAGGGACTTATGTTAAATTATGGAGAAGGGCAAAAAGGAAAAACCAACTTCCTGTTCAAGAAGAACTTGATAACGCTAAAGAATCAGTGGGGTATAAAAAAATTCTTTTAGATGAGCAAACCCAATCTGTAAAGCTTACTGCACCAAACATGAAATTAGACTTAGGAGGAATTGCCAAAGGCTACACCCTTGATGAAATCCTGAAAATATTGCAAAGTGAAGGTGTGAAATCGGCATTAATAGATGGAGGAGGAGATATTTTACTAGGAGATTCTCCTCCGGATTCAGAAGGGTGGAAGGTAAGTATTGCAAAAGATAGCTCTTCAATCTTGAACAAAACATTGGTTTTATCGAATATTTCCATAGCTTCGTCTGGAGATTTGTATAACTTCATCGAAATTAATGATGTAAGGTATTCTCATATCGTTAATCCTAAAACGGGCTTAGGGCTTACCAACCAAATTACCTCTACTATCATTGCTAAAGATGGCATTACAGCCGATTATCTAGCTTCTACTTTATGTGTAATGGGAATTAAAGAAGGCTTAAAACTGGCGAAAAGACAAAAAATACCAGCGATAATCCAAGAAAAACGGGGTAATAATACAATAACTTGTCAATCCAGACAGTTAAAATCAATAATTAACTAACTATATATCACATAAGAACTATTTTTCACCTTTTTAAGAACTATTTTTTATCTTTTGGGTATGGTTTTTATAGAGATATGAAATATATTGCAAATATATGTTAACATTTAGAACTATTGTGGGAGTATTTACGCCAATAAAGCCGACATCTATTACAAGAATTTTTTCAACTTATTTTATCATCCTATTTTTTTCCACTTCTTCGTTAATTGCCTCAACACCCAATGAAGGAGAACCTGACAATATACTTGAAAGTTATATTCATAAAGTATATGAATCCATCAATTTCAGAGGGAATAAGGTTAAGTATGATATTTTTGCTAAAGGATTAAAAGGTTTTTTACTTTTAAAATCAAAAGGACAGTTATCTGCTGAAAGGGATATTATTACTATCATAGATTTTTCGCAAACTTCTAAAAATAACAGGCTTTGGGTAATTGATCTACAAGACAGAAGATTATTATATAATTCGTTGGTGGCACATGGTAGAAATACCGGAAATGAATTTGCGAATAACTTTTCAAATATCCCTCAATCTTTCCAAAGCAGTCTAGGTTTTTATGTTACGGGAAGTACTTATCATGGGAAACATGGTCTTTCGCTATATCTAAATGGAAAGGAAAAAGGGATAAATGATAATGCAAAAAACAGGGCTATCGTAATGCATGGAGCTAACTATGTAAGTAGAGATTTTATCTCTAAATATGGAAGATTAGGGAGAAGTCTTGGTTGTCCTGCAGTACCTATGACAAATTATAAACAAATTATAGGTTCTATTTCCAACAAAACGTGTCTTTTTATATATCACCCTACCAATACTTATCAGCGTACTTCAAGTATTTTAAAAGAAAATTTCCCAATATCATCTTCTCTAATAAAAAATGTTTTTGGAAATTTATATAGTAGTGTGAATGTGGTGGAAAATGCAGAGGTAACAGAATAACTCCCCTTGTTTCATTTAAATAGTTGTTTCCAGGTGCCTTTCATATAATTGTACTTCAAAGTACTTGGTAGTGCCATAAACCAATATTTATTGATAGCAACTGAAAAAGACGGCTGCATATAACAATTGATTACACATCCCTCACATTTTGGATGAGTACCTTCCTGTTTTATTAATTCCTGAGCATTTTTAGAATAATACAATTTATACAAGTCTCCATTAATAGGCAATTCCTTCAAGCCTAAATGATAACAGGGAAGTACTAAATTATTCTCTGGGGAAATAACAATTGTGCTACTCCCTGCTTTGCAAATGGGATTTTCAATATGATTTCCTCCATCTTTTCTAAGTTCGATAAAGGCTTTATTAAGATAAATATTTTTTCGTCCATGCCATTGTTCCAGCTTTTTGAGATTGTCAGGAGAAATTCCTCCTAAAGTATCTACATTATTATAGTCGAATGCCGGATTAATGATGAGCACTAAATTATTTGGAATAATAATTTTCTTATAAATTTCTCCAATCTGGTGGATGTTGGAATCGAAAACGGTAAAAATTATATCTGGCCTTTCCCCTAACTTCTTAGCTATTTTTATAGATTCCATTACAAAATCAAAACATTTGACTCCGCGCATGGTATCATGTTCCTCCTTATCTGGAGAGTCCAAAGAAAAATGAAGCATGTCAATAAGCCCTTTAAAGCTTTCAGCATATTTAGGATAAAGCATGCAGTTTGTAGTAACTGTAGTAATAAACCCATATGATTTTGCCAATTGCAATAATTTGCCTAAATCTCTATGTAGTAATGGCTCTCCACCAGTAAAATCAATCACTTTTACCCCAAGTTTTTTCAGATCCTTAAAGTTTTCTTCCGCATTTTCTAATGTGATATAAGGAGAGGGTCTTTCCCAAATATCACAGAACCCACATTTTGCATTGCACCTGTAGGTTACATAATAATTGCATAAAACTGGATGGGAAATCAATTGCATAGATGAAACTTCAGAACTAATTCAAAAAGTAATGATACCTTAGTCAAAAAAATGGTATGGATCAAAAATAAGTCTTTTTTATTTATACTAGACAGGATTTTTGAACAAGCATATGATAGTTGTTGTTTATTCTGATAAAGTAGAATTTTGACTTAGGAAAAAGATTGAACTTTAAAAAGGCTACATTTGTATTATTGGTTGAAAAATAAATTAGCATGAAAATAGGAATTGTGTGCTATCCCACCTACGGAGGGAGTGGGGTAGTGGCAACTGAATTAGGTAAGGCATTAGCAGATGAAAGACACCACATTCACTTCATCACCTATTCCCAACCCACCAGATTGGATTATATCACCGAAAATTTATATTATCATAAAGTTGATATTCGAACATATCCATTGTTTGAGTTTCCTCCTTATGAACTTGCATTGGCCAGTAAAATGGTAAATGTGGTGAAAACGGAAAAACTGGATTTACTTCATGTACATTATGCCATTCCCCATGCATCAGCTGCTTATATGGCAAAGCAAATTCTAAAAACTAAAGGCATTAATATTCCTTTTGTGACTACATTGCATGGAACAGATATCACATTGGTAGGAAAAGATGAAAGTTATGAACCAGTGGTGTCATTTAGCATAAATCAATCCGATGGAGTTACTGCAGTATCGGAGGATTTAAAAAAAGAAACGCTTTCCCATTTCGATATTCATACGGATATAAAAGTAATCCCAAACTTTATAGACCTGGATAGGTTTAAAAAGCAGAAAAAAGAGCATTTTAAAAAGGCCATATGTCCGAATAATGAAAAGCTTCTGATTCATACTTCAAACTTTAGAAAGGTGAAAAGAGTAGCAGATGTGGTGAAAATATTTTGCCATATTAAGAAGAAAATTCCTGCAAAATTAATATTAATTGGAGATGGACCAGAAAGAAGAAGAATTGAGGATGAATGTCAGGAAATGGGCATTTTTGAAGATGTTCGCTTTTTGGGGAAATTAGAGGCTGTAGAAGAATTACTTTCTGTAGGAGATTTGTTTATCATGCCTTCAGAAAAAGAAAGTTTTGGGCTTGCTGCTTTGGAAGCTATGGCTTGTGAGGTGCCGGTTATCTCTACCAATGCGGGCGGAATTCCGGAATTAAATCTTCATGGAGTTTCAGGAATGCTTAGCGATGTTGGGGATATAGATGATATGGTAAATAATGCTTTATTTATTCTTGATGATAATAATTTGCCAACCTTCAAGGAAAATGCTTTGAAAAGAGCTAAGGATTTTGAACTTTCTAAAATACTACCAATGTATGAGGAAGTTTATGAAAATGTATTGCGTAGGCAAAAGAACCAGGTGATGATCTAAAAAATCGAAAACAAAAAACCGGCCTAAGCCGGTTTTTTTATTTTATGAGAATTGGAAGTTTTATTATATTCCAAAAGCATCTTTTACTTTCTCAACATAATCAAGTTTTTCCCATGTAAAGAATTCCAATGATTTTTTCTCTTTCTTTCTTACTTCTTTTCTTACTAAATCAGTTTCTTCAACTTCAACAATTAGAGTTTCTACTTCTTTCGAATAAGAATTTCTTCCCATATGGCCATAAGCAGCTGAATCAGAGAAAATAGGATTTTTTAATCCAAACCTTTCTACAATTGCCTTTGGTCCCATATCAAATATCTTATTCACTTTTTCAGCAATCTGAATATCTGATAAATCAACTTTAGCAGTACCATAAGTATTCACATTCAAAGAAACTGGCTTAGAAACGCCAATAGCATAAGCTACTTGAACCAAAATCTCATCAGCTACACCAGCGGCCACTAAGTTTTTAGCAACGTGTCTGGAAGCATAAGCAGCACTTCTGTCTACTTTTGAAGAATCTTTTCCAGAGAATGCTCCTCCACCGTGAGCTCCTTTTCCACCGTAAGTGTCCACAATAATTTTCCTTCCAGTCAATCCAGCATCACCATGAGGACCACCAATTACAAACTTACCAGTTGGGTTAATATGGTAAATGGTATTTTCATCCAAGAATTCAGCAGGAATCACCCTTGGAATAAGAATTTCTTTGATATCTTTATCAATTTTTGCCAGCATTTCTGGCTCACTTGCAAAATCATCATGTTGAGTAGATAAAACTATTGTATGAACCCTTTGAGGCTTATTATCATCTCCATATTCAATAGTGACCTGAGCTTTACTGTCTGGTCTTAAATAAGAAATAAGGTTTGATTCTTCCTTTCGGATTTTGGCCAATTCTTTTACTAACCGGTGAGAATAAGCCAATGCCATTGGCATATATTCGGGAGTTTCTTTTGAAGCATACCCAAACATCATTCCCTGGTCTCCTGCTCCCTGCTCCTTATCTGTTCCTTCTCCCTCATTCACACCTTGGGCGATATCCGGTGATTGACTATGTAAGGTTACCATTACTCCACAAGACTCAGCATCAAACATATAACCATCGCTGTTATATCCTATTTTTTTGATAGTCTCTCTTACAACATCAGGGATTTCAACATATGCTTTTGTAGTAATCTCTCCTGCTACAACTACCAAACCAGTAGTTACAAGTGTTTCACATGCCACTCTTGAGTTAGGATCCTGAGCCAACATTGCATCTAAGATTGCATCTGAAATCTGATCGGCCACTTTATCAGGATGGCCTTCCGATACTGATTCGGAAGTGAATAAATATGCCATATTATTCTTTTCTTTTGATTTAGGTTATTTAAACTTTATTGAATTACTTATATTAATATTTGAATTCTTTAATTCTTTTAATGACTTAGAATAAACCAGCACATTTTTATCATCAGAAAGTACTGCTTCATCGTTTGATGATCGCCTAATCTTCCCATCTATTTCTATTTCCAGAGAATATTTTACTTCTTCAAACATGGTGATCAATTCCTGATTCATCTCTTCATTTTCACTTTCCTTCTCATCTGGGTAAATTTCCTTAATTAGGTTCGAAAGGTTAAAACTATTGCTTTTATCTAATTTTCCTTTAGAAAATGAATAAAAAGACTGAAAATACCCAATATCATTACCGGCATCCATTTTTGAAAGAGCTCTGTTTAATGATTCCACATTTGTATAATCTAGTTTTATCCCGAAGATATAATTATTTTCATCTTTTATAGCTTCTACTTGTGAAATTCCTTTGATGGTGGATAATTCTGTGCTAAGCTCAGTAAAAGCGGTATCCAATCCTCCAAGCGGATCTTCCATTACCACACCGCCAATAGCGCCATCTCCTTTGCTAGCCATTTCCATCATTACCTGAAATATTTTCTTGCTTTGGCTAAAATCCATTAAAAGCTGGTAATTTCCTTCTCCTGATTTATTAATAGTCAGTTTTTCTTTAATCTCGAAGCAACTACTTAAAGTGATAGAAAGAAAAATAGATATAATGAAAATATAAGGGATTTTCATAAGTGTTGGTTTTTTTTATTCCAATAACACATTTGTCAGCAAATTTCAGTATCCTGAAAGTTGAAATTTTCCATTCATTTTGTGCGTTTTATTGGAAAAATCCAAGTATTAATTTTCAAAAAATCAGGACCTTAAATTAATCGCAAAGCTAAAGTAATAATTACAAAAATCTAATAGTTAATAAATTAAAAAGTATAACCTGTTAAATTGCTTGAGATGGATTTTTAAGGTATTTTTCGTAGAATGAATAACTGCAAATAAACCTATAAAGCTACTTTTGAATTTTTAGGTCAAAAGAGCAAAAACAATTACTCCCAGTAGGATAGCAATTAATGCTTGTATTATAAAAGATTTTTTACTTTCATTAGATTTGCGCTTAAATGAACCTGAAATTCGTTCTTTTATTTTTTCAGAACCGTCTTTCCCCTTTAAGGCACTTCTCATACTAGATTCTTTGGCTTCAATTTCCTCTTTAATAGGATCATAGTAGCGAGGATCATAGTTGAATTTTTTGTGGTCGGGTAAACGGGTAAGACTAGGAATTTTTTTCATTACAAATCAACTATTTAAACTTTTGCAAAGATAACTAAAATTAGATTTAATCATTGCCTAAACAATCAGCACTAATGATTCACAGATTTTTTATACTATTATTACTTACAATCAACTTTTTTGCCTGTGCGCAGGAGCCAACTATCTCTCTTCAGGATACTGAGGAAGCCAAAAGTTTAGCTTTAGCAGAAAAAAAGAAATTAGATTATATTCTTTACCTAAAAAAACAGCAAGAATGGGTTGATTCTACTTTCTCCAAAATGACGGAGGACGAAAAAATAGGTCAGTTGTTTATGGCAACGGCATATTCGAACCTTTCAACTGGTCATGTGAATGGTATAAAAAACCTTATAGAAAATAATCATATCGGTGGAATAATATTTATGCAGGGAGGTCCTCTCCGGCAAGCCAAACTGGTAAATCAATATCAGAAATTGGCTAAGATACCTCTTTTGGTTTCAATGGATGCAGAGTATGGCCTTGCTATGAGGTTAGATAGCACGATTATGTTTCCCAAACAAATGACGCTTGGAGCCATTGAAAATGATAATTATATATATGATATGGGCGCTGAAATAGCTCGGCAACTCAAAAGGGTAGGTGCTCATGTCAATTTTGCTCCGGTAGTAGATATAAATGTAAATCCTGCTAATCCGGTAATTGGATTCAGGTCATTTGGCGAAAATAAAGAAAGAGTTGCTCAAAAAGGAGTAGCTTATATGAAGGGAATGCAACATAATGGGGTAATTGCCAATGCCAAGCATTTTCCTGGTCATGGCGATACAAATATGGATTCTCACTATTCTCTACCAGTGATTAACCATGATGTGGATAGAATCAATGCTATCGAACTTTATCCATTTAAAGCACTTATAGCAGATAGTCTTGAAAGTGTAATGGTAGCACACCTGCAAATTCCTGCTCTTGATGATACCCCAAATCTTGCAACCTCCCTTTCACCAAAAGTTGTTACAGGATTACTGAAAGATAGCTTAGGATATAAAGGGTTAATTTTTACTGATGCCCTAAATATGCAAGGAGTTGCCAAATATTTTAAACCTGGAGAAATTGCTGTTAAATCTTTAGTGGCAGGCAATGATGTTTTACTCTCCCCAAATGATATTCCTGCCAGTATTGAGGCAATCAAAAAAGCTATTGCCAATAATGAATTAACCGCTTTGGACATTGATAATAAGGTTAAAAAAATATTGCGGGCAAAATATACGGTTGGTTTGAACAACTATAAACCTGTTGAACTCATTGGAATTTATGATGAACTGAATAATAAAAATGCATTATCAATTAAAGCCAAATTGTATGAACAGGCGGTTACTGTTGTAAAAAATGAGGGAAATTTACTACCATTAAAAAATATTGATAGTCTTTCTTTTGGTTCACTAAGCTTTGGGTTAAATAAAAGCAATAGATTCCACGAAACTTTAAATCAATATGCTGATTTTGAAAACTTTAATTCAAAATCTCAAAATATTAACCAGGCCACAATCAATTCTTTCTATGAAAAATTAAAGGATAAGGATGTAGTTTTGGTGAGTATTCACAATATGAGCAATAGAAGCTCAAAACAATATGGTATTAGTAAGACTACTATTTCACTTATTCAAAAGCTGGAGAAAGTTACCAATGTGGTAGTGATACCATTTGGAAACCCATATGCTTTAAAATATTTTGAAGAATCCAAGCTTTTAGTTTGTGCCTATGAAAATGATCCATTGATGGAAGCTGCAGTTCCTCAGGTATTATTCGGAGCAGTTGAGAATCATGCTAAGTTACCAGTAACTGCATCAAAGAATTTGAGAGAAGGTACTGGTTTCAGAATGATAACCATTGGTAGAATGGGTTTTGCAGAACCTGAAAGTGTGGGAATGAAAAGTGAAATTTTAAACAAAATCGATTCCATTGCTAAGCAGGCTATTTCCTATGAAGCTACTCCAGGATGCCAGGTATTGGTAGCTAAAGACGGGAAAATAGTTTTTAACAAATCGTATGGATACCATACTTATAGTAATAAGGAAAAAGTAACTAATAGCTCAATCTTTGACCTGGCCTCCTTAACAAAAGTATTATCTACTTTGCAGGCAGTAATGTTATTGGAAGAACAAGGTAAAATTGACCTGAATGGGAAACTTTCTGATTATCTACCAGAACTTTATGGAACCAATAAATCCAACATTATTGTCAAGCAGGTACTCACTCATCAGGCAGGATTAAAGGCTTTTATTCCTTTTTGGAA
>JAHQVQ010000253.1 GCA_019634305.1 Flammeovirgaceae bacterium
AGACTTTGATGCTGGAAGTTTCCAGATGTAATTTGCCTTGGACTTCCTCCTTCTGAAGGAATCACAAAATAATGATAACAACCAGGCTCAATAAAACCTGAACCATCTGCTTCATGTTTCATCCTGGTAGTAACTCTTGGAGCTTCTGCCCAATTAGCACCATTTGGTTTTTTAGGAGATTTAGCCAAAAAAGGGGGCTCTTCGGGAACTTTCATAGAAAATGCCAGCCATTTCCCATCTGGAGACCAAGTGATATTTCCAGGAGAACGATCCAATTGAGAAATTCGGGCATGTTGACCTGTTTCCAGCCAATAAATAAATATTTCCGATCCATGGTCACTGGAGGAGGTATATGCTATTTTTTTCCCATCAGGAGACCATCTTGGTAAAGACTCATTTTTATCCTGAGGTGTTAATTTTCTATGGTTGGCTCCATCACTGTTTATCATCCATATTCTTCGAAATCGTTTATCCTCCATTATATCCATTCCATTTCGTAGATAAATAATACTTTGTCCATCTGGGGAAATTTGAGGATCAGATGCCCATTCCAATTCGAATACATCTAACTGGCTAAAAGGAGGCTTCAGGTTTTGGGCTATGGAGATGTTGTATGCAAATAAAAGAAATAGGGTCAGTAAGATTTTCATTCTACGGTTTTCAATAAATTTAAGATAAAAAATAGAAAACCGCTATGAAATCTGAATATGGATTAGGATAAGGGTTTCCAAGGATTATCTTCTCCTTATTTAAATCTTTAAAAGAAGACTTCTTTTTGAAATATTGAGGTCTCCAAAAAACAGCTACTTTATTAATCCAAATATAATTAATTACTCTGACCTCTATCTCTCTGTAATACGTATCTCATTTTCAATGATCATGTAGAAGCAGAAGAAAATTTATGTAAACCAAAAGCTACAGTTACCATCCAAAATGTGGCTAATGCACCAACCAGTATTGGATCAATAGTACAACTTGCCCAATTCCAGTTGGGGGGTAATTCTCTAGCGAACGTTCCCCAAATTATTACCAAAATACAAATTCCTACGCTAGTGAGCCCCTGTAAAAGTTTTAATTTTACTTTTCCCAATGCTAACAGGAATAATCCTAAAATTCCTCCTCCAAAAATGCCTGAAATCTGCCACCAGATATCAAGAGCACTTTTGGCATTTATCATCGCCAAGGCAAATAAAGTTCCCAAAATTCCCCAAACCACTGTACTCCACCTTAGAAAACTCATTTCCTGCTGATTACTCATTTCAGGTTTAAAAAATCGCGTATAAAAATCAAGATGTAGCACCGTTGCAGAACAATTTAAGGCCGAATCTACCGTACTCATGGCTGCTGCAATGATGGCTGCTATAATTAATCCTTTCAGTCCTTCCGGAACTACTGTGGCTATAAAATATGGGAAAATCTGATCACCTTTTACAATTTCTGCTGGCAATACATGCATTTCACCATTATAATAAATCCAAAGTGCAGTGCCGATGTATAGGAAAACTATGGTGAGGAAAATATAGATTACCATGGCCATCCAAATGGATTTTTTAGCTTCTTTTTCGGTAGCAACAGAGGAATATTTTTGAACATAATTTTGATCGGCAATTAAATTTCGGGCATTTTCTGTAATTCCATAAATAATCATTACCCAAATAGTTCTGGTTTCAAAGGAAAAATCACCACTTCCTAAAGAGAATTTTCCTGAAATATCCACCTGGCTTATAAGACTGTGTTCTCCTTGAAATATTTCCATTGATAGTGTGATCGCACAATATAAAATCCCCACAATCATGATTACTGATTGCATTACATCCGTCCAGATAACGGCCTCCATTCCCCCCATCAAAGTATAAAGCACTGTTACTACACCTAAAATAATAATGATGTAAACTATGGAAAAATCCAGAAAACTTCCCAATAACAAACTTGCTAAATAAAGGATAACTGCCACCCTGCCAATCATAAAAAAAACAAAGGCAAATGCAGCATAAATTCTAGCCCAAATGCCTAATCTGTTTTCTAAAAATTTATAAACTGAAATGGTTTGATTTTTCCGATAAAATGGAATAACATATTTAGTCACCAACCAGGCAATTGGAATTATACATAACGAAAAAATAAGAGGGTGCCAATTGTCATCAAAAGCTTTTCCAGGAGTTGCAATGTAGGAAATACTACTGGTGTAAGCGCTCATCACTGCTAAGCCAGCAGCCCAGGAAGGAATAGACCGACTCGCTACCATGAAGGCTTCGGCTGTTTTAGTTTTTCTAGTGAAGTACCAGCCCATTCCAATTAAAACTAATCCATAGCTAATCAATAGGGCAAGATCTATACTGCCTAAAGTTTCATTCATGTTTTACTATTAGTAGTAATTTAGGATTTTAACTGCCTAAATCATTCAAAATCAATTTATACAGACACTCTTTCAATGCCAAAAACATTACCCAATTCATCAAATTCACTTTCCAGACTTTCCATAATTCTGATTTCCTCACTGTGTAATTTGGTGAAGGGTGTCCGCATCTCTGTCCTCATTTTTAGACCTCTTTTTTGTAAAAACCATTTAGCCGAATATGGATAACAGATTCTAGTTACCGCATCCATAAGGGATAACTTTTGCTGAAAATAACGCATTTTCCCTTCATCTACTTTATCAAAATTATTACACAAAAAACTATATAATTCCGGATAAAAATTTCCCGATATGGGTGAGATACCAGCTACTCCAGCTTTTAAGGAATCAAGTGCTGTTGGAGTATTGGCATTGAAAAACCCAAAATTGCTTCCTTCTACCGCTTTTAATTTGGGAATAATATCCTCCATGTCGCAAGATGTATCCTTATGATAAATAAATCGATTGGTTTCGGCAAGTGATTTTAATATCTCAGGTGTTAATAATCTCTTAAAAGGAGCTGGACATTCATAAACTCCCAATGGAATATCATCGGTAATAGAAACAAGTGTTTCAAGTCTATTTCCTAAGATTTCGTTGTCTTCATCTTCATTAATTAATTGACTTGTAATAATTACAACACAATGTACTCCTGTGTCATACATTGTATGTATAAATTCTGCTTGTTGATGTAAATCTCCTCCAAATGTTCCAGTGCTTACTACAGGAATCTTTCCATTTACTCTATCGACTACGTATTTTGTTAGGGTCAATCTTTCGTCAGCTGAAAGATGATACATCTCACTAGAGAGACAGTTAGCAAATAAACCATTTGAACCTGCTTCCAAATAAAAATCTATTAATTGATCTAATGCCGACCAGTCAATGTCACCATTAGTTTTAAAAGGCGTAATCATTACGGGATATAACCCTCCTGGTAATTTTTCCATTTTCAATCTATTTTCTATATTTTCTTTTAATTACAAAACAATTAATTTATTCCTTATTCCCATCCGACTAACCTCTGATACCTTAACTTCTAATACCTAACTTCCCCCTTTCACCCAATCAATAGAAAAAGAAGCATATTTTACAGTTTTATTGGCTCCTTCTCTATCATTGTGATGGTGGCTGTAAATGGCATGTATTCTTCCATCTTTTCCCTGAATCACTGCAGGATAATGACTTCTGGTTGCCTTTTCTTTCCTAAGGTCATTTTCAAGAAATTTTTTCCATTTCCAGGTTTTTCCATCATCATCAGAAATGGCTGCAACAACATTATGTCTATGTTCTTCAGAATCATTATAAACCATTAGCCAATCCCCATTCGCAAGTGTAACCATATCAAAACCAGCACCCGAATTGGGTAGATCAGTATCCTTAGGAATTGACCAGCTAAGACCATTATCCTTAGATTCTGTCAGTTGTATTCTTTGTGGAGGGGGGCCATTATCTCTTAAATAAGCTACTAAAGTTCCATCTTTTTTAATGGCCATAGCCGCCTGAATTCCTGCTCCTCCCAACACAGGGTTACTGTATTCCCAAGTTTTTCCCCAATCATCGGAAATAGCAAATATAGAACAATCTAATCCATCTGAATAGAAGGGTACAATCAATCTTTCTCCTACAATCAGAGGTTTATTCTTGGTCTGCCAGCCAATTCTTCGGGAAAGTGGATAACCTAATACTACTCCTTTTTCGCCATCCTGCATTGCCCTTCCTTTTCTCAACATGTTTTCTCCTTTGGCAAGACTATCGATTTTGGACTTGTACTTCTCCCAGCCTTTGATATACTCTGCTTTTAACTCTTCGGAGATTTTGGGAAAAATTTCTTCATTTAAATAAACCTCATATTCCTCCAATTGCTTTTGTGCCCCTAAAACAAAACGATCATTCGGCTGAATACCTCTTTCAGTTTTATCACCTGGCTTCGCCAATATTACTTCCTGCCAATCCCAAAGAGGAGCACCAGGTTGGTCATAATTTTCAGATTGTCGGTACATGGGTAAAGATGTTTCCCACAAGTTAGCCAACACTGCATACCACATTAACCAAAGTCGGTCTTGGTTATCCATAAACATCATAGGATTGATATCCGGGAAACCAGGATTATCTGCCATTAAAAAAGGCGCTGACCAGTTAGTATCGCCTTTGGAAAGTCTTGCTCCCATTATTTGAACATCATCTGCCCATCTTTCCCCAGATCCCTGAAACCAGGCTGAAAGTATATCTCCATTTGGCAATTCCACCACAGTAGGGCCATGAACATGGTCACCTTGAAGAGGGAAAATAATCTGTTCCTGAAGCTCAGGTAATGATTCTTCCTCCGTTTTAATATTGTAACAGGCCCAAGTGAAAATCAGCAACAATGGTATTAATATTTGTTTCATAATTTGGTGTTTTGTTCTTAGTTAGAGATTCTCAAACTTAAGCCAATACTGAGAAGAATTACCAATAAATCAAATAGATTACAAAATCTCACCGAAGTCAAAGGCTTCTATAAGTACTTCTAACTTTATTTTCAGGTCTAGGTAATAAACGTGAACCAGCACTTTGAGGAGACTTTTTTAGGTCTTATCGTAATCCCCTTTTCAAGTGGAAATTGGTTGTAACTCTTCTTATTTCTAAATTCGAACCTCCAACTTCTGCTATCCAGCCTCTACTCTATAATTTTTAAATATCTTGCCATCCAATAAGGCAAAAGAAATTCATCTCCTGCCAATTTGGAAGTTCCATCTCCTCCTCCATCCAACCCAAATGGATTAGCATTGTGCCGATGAGTTCTTCTTTCTCCCGGAGTTAAAAGCTGCTTGGTAGTCTGCCCACGGAAGTTTTCAGATAAATATTCCAGATCTTTTCTATGAGAATTTCTCACATTGTAGCTCATTAAATCTAGTTTAAATTCCCTTAAATGCCACATCACATCTTCCGTGTTTATTTGCCCGCTGGTTCCATAAGTTAAAGTATTCCAGGCGGCATTTCTTTCCGGTAACTCAACCTCCCAATGCTCTCTAATTATTTCGGAATAATGCTGTTTTAGCGTATCATTAAAAGCATAATGATACATGGGCCAATAAGTTAAAAAAGCCATTTCATCATCCGAATGATTCCAGGAATCTCCCATGATGATACCATCATAATTTACCGTATCAGGTCGCATTTCACTCATTGGAGTAATCATATCTTCAAAATAATTATACTCTTCCATCATACGGAAAGCCTCGGTTTTATAAATTTCCTTTCCCGTTAAAGCATATGCCAATTGTAAACCAGTGATGAGGTGGGTACTATTCAACTTACGGTCATAGACATGTTTAGGAAATTGGTGAACATAGTCAGGATGCCATCTTCCCCAGAGTGTTGGTTTACCATCTGCATCCACAAAATAATAATCGTTTTCTATGATATGGGTCATGATAGCATCAATGAAATTCGCCACTCTTTGTTTTTCATCGGGCGTTTCTGCCATAAACTGATCCATTATTGATACCACAAATAAATAGGCAATGTATTCGTCAGTACTGGTAGTTCCTTTCCATTCCCAAGCCTTTTCCTGAGATGGCCTCCACCTGTCCAGATCGGCTACTTTGTGTCCAGTTCTTTCAAATGTTCTGGAAGGAAAACCCTTCAACGGATTCACAGTTAACAATCTTTCAAAAGCCTCAAAAGATTCCCATACATAGCGTTTGGCAATAGGCTCACCAGTAGTGGCATATCGAAAAACCTGACTTCCAAGATAGAATGATGTCCATAGCCCATCATTATCATGATCTACTACTTTTGCTGATGACTCATCGAATGGTTGAGGAATTCTGGGTGCGCAAACAAAACCATAACGCATGAAATATTTCCTGATATTATCCTGATAAAATTCAGCTTTGTCAGCTAAGGTTTGGGTAAAATATTCCACTTTGTTTAGTCCTGTAGGAGTTAAAAAATAAATATCTCCTTTACTATCTGAAGCCATGTCCGTAACTCTATTATTATCCAACCATCTTTTGGAAGCAAAATAACGGTAGCGATCAGACTCTTGCTTAAATGCACCATCTCCGGTTGAAAACCACAAGTCCAATCCAACAAACATCAGCTTTGAGATTTCAGGAACAGGAAGTTTTGATTCTACTGGAGAAATTTGCTTACCATCGAAAATACTTAGGGAATAAAAGCCTGACTTCGTTCCCACATAAATTTCATCAGCCTTAAAATCAATTGAGGTGATTCCTTTACCTTGATGTACGCTCTCCCATTTGCTTTCTCTTAACCTAAAAACTTCTTTTTCTGTCAGGTAATAGAATTCTCCATTATGGGTATAAACTTCAATCAGTTCTCCTTTGGGTAGACTTATATCTTCTACCTTCTTCTTCTCCTTATAAATACTTCCTTTTTCTCTACTTAAAAGTAGAACTTCAAGATTTTTATTTACTGAAATTCGGTTAAACGTATTTTTTGGGATTTCGGCATAAATAGTCCCTGCGAAACTATTAGTGAGGAATTGATCTTTGTAGAGATAGAATAAAATACCACTTTCTTCCTGAATAGTGATATCCACTGGAGTTTTATCTGAAAGAGAATGATAAGTTTTGTCTTTAGATAATTTCTCTCCGAAATAATCCCTGTAAAGTCCTTTGTCAGTTAAAACATAGACAATGTCATTATAATCAACTACTACTTTTTTCAGCTCTGCTCCTTCCAAATCTTCAGCTAATTCATATTTCACTGAAGTGGCTTGTTTGAAGGGTACATCGAGTTCCTGCGCAATTGCCAATGAGCTACAAAAAATGCCCATTAATAGTATAAAAATTTGTTTTTTCATTGTTGCATATATTGAAAGTAAAAAGGTTTCCTTGATTTTGGGAATCCCTTTTACCTGGTTTATACATTTTTCCTTCAGGCTGATGATCGTAGATTAATTGGGCTGCAATCTTTCCTCTGTATCAGGTATCTTGTTTATCAGCTGGTTAGGATTTCCTTCTGATTTCAATAAATCAAAAGCATCATATAATTCTCCATCAGCAGAAAAAGCCTGGTAAGTCAGTGTATTTTCATGAATGGAAATGATTTGGAAAAGCTGGGTATTTCCTGCCTTTCTTTCCATCCATTCATCATCTGAAACATCATACATTTTTGGACCACTTACCGAAACTACATACATGGTACCCGAAGATTTTTCCTTTACCTGAAATCCGGTAGGTACATTATTTACCATTCCTCTTCCATAAGCATGATCATGCCCTTGTAACACAATATCTACTTTAAATTTATCAAAAATGGGTTTGAAATATTCTCTCAATTTTTCATTATCCCTATTAGGCTTTGTAGAGAAAACTGGATAATGAAAAGTAATAGCTGTCCACTTTTTTGGATTGCTGGAAAGGAGGGATTCTAGCCATTGTTGCTGAGCCTCTCTAAATGTTTCCGATTCATCAATTTGCTCGGCATCCAGTGAAATTATCCTAAATTCAGGATAATCTACAAAATAGCAGGTTTCTTCCAGTCCCTTTGGACCATTTTTGGGTAGATTAAATTGTGGTTTCCATTGAGGAGAAAGCACTACATTTTTATATTCATGGTTTCCAGGCGTCATTACACTTGGTACCATTGCATGTAAAAAATCTCCTGCATGAAACCACTCTCCCCATTCCAAATCACGATTGTGTCGATTGATTAAATCTCCGGCATGAAGCATAAAATCCACCTCTGGTAAGGTTTTATAAGCTTCCCTGATCACTCTCGACCACATGGATTTTACATCATTTTGGGCATCACCAAAATAGATAAATGAGATAGGTCTATTGACAGGATCAGGCATTTGGTACTGAAACCATTCGCTCCAGGCATCTCCATTTCCTACTCGGTAAACATATTTTTTTCCTGCCTCTAAATTGTCAATTATAGCTTCATGATAATTGGCAAAAATTTCCGGTTCATCTTCATGCTTTGTCTTTAGAAAAGCAGTTTTTGCATTTATCCTCATGGAATTTTCTCTGAATCCAGGACCGGGATCAGACAATGCTACTTCCACTAATCCATTAACAACGGTAGTATCAGTTCTCCAATTTACTGCAACAGATTCAAGGGGATTGGCTGTTAAATTCAGAATCACCCTGTCTGGAGACTTTGAAGGAAAAAGTAGTTTATCGGAAATGCCATTATAATAAGTACTAGAATGGTGTTCATGATCGTGATGATGAGTAGGCTGGTTGCATTGAGTGAATAAAACAAGAATGAAGAAAAATATAATGAATTGTTTGAAATCTTTAATTAGCATTTGAAAAGTATTTGTGTCAGTTTAAATGATGCTTTTATTTATCTTCCAACAGATTATATTGATAAAGACACCAGCAAAAGGATTTCGTTATCAAAAAGGAAATCCAAAAAAACATACAGGGTAATTTTACTTACCCTGTAGAAAAAGTATTGGTTAATTAGAAGTTACCATGGTTTGTTAGTTCCCTGTAATAACCATGATTTGGCCCAGGCACTATTCTTTCCATCGGCTTGTGTAAAAGCTGTTTCTTCCAACCTATTCACCGCTTCCATGGCATTTTTTTCATTAATGCTTAATTCGTCCTGCATATAGTAAAATCTAACAGGAAGAGCTCTTCTGTTAGCAGCTGGTCCCGGCTCTAATTCTGGAAAACCAGTCCTTCTGTAATCAAACCAGGCCTCTGCAGCAGCCGTCCAGCTGGCAATCCATTTTTGCTCTATGATTTGCTCAATTGTTCCATTGTAAGCAGCAGCTTCACCTGCAATGTAAGCATCAAACTCATCTGGAATACCCCAGGCTTCAAATGATGCCTGAATGGCATTTTCATAATTAGTTTTAGCATCACCAGTTGACCAGCCCATTTGAGCCGCTTCTGCTAAGATAAAATTCACTTCAGCAGCACTCATTAATCTGGACTTTAATAAATCTCCACTTGGCTCAGTATAAATCTCATTCAGATAAGATACATGAGGATTATAGGACAACTGCCCAGGAGTTGGATTAAGGTTATAAGCAGAAGGTAGCGCAGAAACAGAAGGAGGTAACCCAACATATTCTGGATCAGTATCAATAGGTTCTTCTCCCAAAACATCAGGGGATAAATAACGAACACCATCAATTATTTCATCAGTTCCAGCTGGTAAACTAGTATCTACATTTAAAGGAATTTCTACTTTTTTTGCCCATAATCCTAATCTTGGATCGTCCTTAGCCTGCATGGCTTCCACAAGAGTAGCACACATTTTAATTCTTCTGTAACCACTTCCTGATGGATCAGAAAGTTCAGTATTACCAGGCCATGAATTGCTGTTTTTATCATCAAGATAATCCATTAAAGCATCATCATCACTACTTAAAATGATAGGATATTTTCCAGGATCTGCCATAACTCCTTCAATACCACTTTTTGCCATTCCGGGATCTTTCTCAGAAAGCCTCATATAATACCTCAATTTTAAAGAATTGGCCAGCTTTCTCCATTTAGCAGGATCTCCATTATAAATCACATCTCCATCTGAATAAATCTGATCGTAATCATCTTTATCTTTGGATAACAAGGTATTAGCTTGTTCAAGATCAGCAATAATTCCAGGATAAATATCAGCCTGAATATCGTAATTTGGTAATAAAAACTCATTTCCTCCCAAATCACCTTTTATGGATTTTGAATAAGGAGCATCCCCCCACAAGTCGGTGATCATTCCAAATAAATAGGCTCTCATCACCAGAGTAACTCCTTGCTGAAATTCAAGGCCTAATTCTGTAGATTTTTCATGTACTTTTTGATTATCTACCAATATCGAATAGTATCCTGACCAACTCTGGTCGGACCAGTCATAATCATTATGTCCGGAAAACCATGCATCCTTCTGTGTGTGCTGCATTACACCTGCTATATTCCCAAATCCAAGATCAACTACTTTTTTCCCTGTTTCTGTCAATACAGTAGTTAAAATAAGGTTAGGGTTGACTGATTCCGGATCTACTCCATTCGGATTTTCATTTATTTCTGAAAGATCCTGGCAGGAAAATAAAGACATGAATAATGTCAGTAAAATCCCGGCTATTTTTAAATTATATATCTTCATTTTTAATACTTTTTTAAATGCTAAATTTCCTTTAAATAAGATCGATTATTAGAAAGTTAAATCCAGTTTAAAACCTACAGGAATTACCCAAGGAGTAATATTATATCGCTCAATTCCCTGCTTAAACTGAATTCCACTTCCCTGTACAGAAGCTTCCGGCTGGAAAGCATTCTCAGGATCAATTCCTACTTTTGCTTTTGTCCATAAAATGATATTTCTGCTGAATACAGCCACACTTGCTCTTTGTAATCCTAATTTACTAGTGAAGGTATTTGGCAGGCTATAAGAAAGAGAAATCTCCCTTAACTTAATATAATCGGCATCGAAAGTAGATGCTTTGGTAAAGTTCCATGGATAATTATCTGCATAAGGAATAATTTTAGTATCCGGGCCACCAAGGTTTTCGGTATATCCTACTATGTTTCCATTTTCATCATACTCTGCTATAACACCAGGATTAAAAACCCCATCATTTACGGTTACCCCGTAAGTGAAAGGATATCCACCATATTCATCACCAGGACCTCCAACAACATTGAATCCATCCGTAATCATACTTTCCTGATTAGCTACAAGGTAATCTCTCAATTCGGTTCCTTCTCTTCCACCAGGATGGATTAATAGATCTAACCATCTTTGTGTTTTCAAATCAGACTCACTGTATCGGTAAGTTTGGGAAACAAATTGCCCACCGTTTCTCCAATCGAAAGTCATATTTAAAGCAAAGTTTTTATAAGAAAGAGACGTTTGCAGGCCTGCTAAGAAGTTTGGATTGAAGTTCCCAATTTTATTTTTGGATTGGTTTGCATCTATGTCCTGCCACGAACCATTTTCATCCAAAATTGGATATCCATAATAAGGCGAATTTGGATCATCCACTTTCACTAATTCCCTGTCATAAATATCTCCGATTTCCTCACCCACATAAGTCCATGCACCACCTTTAACATCACTCCATAGCTGATAAAGCTCAATACCATCATTCAATTCCAGTATTTTAGTCCTGTTTCTTGATATATTAAAATTAATATCCCATCTGAAGTTTTCATCTTGAATTGGAGTTCCTCCAACTAATAACTCCCATCCCTTACTTTCCAATAGGCCTGCATTAATTTTTTTTGACCCATAACCTGAAGAAGCTGGTAAAGTAAGACCCAATACCTGGTTCTCATTTTCCACCATATAATATGTTCCTTCAAATCTTAACCGGTTATTCAATAAACTCAGGTCAAGTCCTCCTTCCCATGAAGTAGCGATTTCAGGTTTTAAATCTGGTGTAAGTAGTGTGCCAGAATAACTTAATCTAGGTATTCCTCCCCATCCACCAGCATCCCCTAAAGTAGGATACAGTGAATAAGGATCAGTATCATTACCTACCTGCGCCCAACCAGCTCTCAATTTTACCATATCCACAATTGGCCCCATATCTACCATTTCATTCAATAATAAACTCAAGGACGCTGAAGGGTAAAAATAGGACCTGTTTTCCTCTGGCAGTGTACTTGACCAATCATTTCTTCCTGTGATATCCAGGTAAACCATATCTCTGTAACCAATATTGGCAATACCGTAAAGACTATAGACTACTTTTTCACTGGAATAGCTTCCTTTAGCCATAGTTTCCGCCTGAATATTATTTACTGTAAATACATTTGGAACAATTAGACCTGAGTTTCTAGTGGTGGAATTGGATAATGTGGAACCAAAATTATATCGGGCATTCCCTCCAAATGAAACATTAAAGTTAAAATCTCCCACATCTTTACCGTATGAAGCAAGGAAGTCTGCATTCCTTTCATATCTCTTAAGATCCATTACTCCATAAATACCATTTGGGTCTCTGGTATAACTGTTAGCTCCTTTGGTTTCCCGAACTTCTGTGTATTGATCCAGCGCATACCTTCCCATTAAACTAATTTCGGTAGTAATTTGCCATTCTGCCATCAAGTTACCATAAATCCTGTCTCTGGTAAAGCTATTGTTGATTTCATTGGCAAGAAAATATGGGTTATTATAATCTTCAGGAGCCTGAGAAAGTTGTTGCAAACCTTCCTGACCTGGTACCCAGTAATCTTGAAGATCGAGAATATTGATGTGTGGGGAAACTTTATAAGCAGCTTCCAAAGGATTCGTTCCTCTGTTACCAGCAGGTCGATTATTTGACCAAGTTCTGTTTACATTAATGACACTGCTTATCGTCAGGTTTTTGCTCGCCTTCAGGGAAGAGTTTAATGAAAAATTGTTTCGGAATAAATCTGAATTAGGTACAATTCCTCTACTACTCATATTAGTGAAACCTAATCTATAAGTAAGTAAATCAGTATTATTGGAAAGGGAAATACCATTGGTGGTATTGATTCCGGTTTGCACAAAATTGGCAACATTATCTTTATAAGATTTCAACTCAGTTGGGATTGGGTTACCATTTTCATCCAGAGGACTATTCCACTGGATAGCATTATATCCCTGGTCTAACCTCGGTCCAACTCCAGCCGCTGAACCTTCCTCAATTTCAAGCACTCCGTAAGGATTGTTGTCTGGAGTATAAGGTCTTACCCCTGTTGCAAACTTTGAATGGAAATCAAGGTACTTGTAAGGATTATCAAAAACAGTATTTGAGGTCAAATTTACTGTTACTCCTTTTGCTTTTTTCCCAGATTTTGTAGTGATGATTACCACACCATTTCCCGCTCTTGAACCATAAAGAGCAGCAGCACTAGGCCCTTTCAAAATAGACATATTTTCTATATCGTTAGGATTTAAATCGGAAATGGCATTTCCATAATCCACTGTATTTCGATCCCCAAATTGAGATACGTTATTCAGTGTATTGGAAATCGGTACACCATCAATTACAAATAAAGGTTGATTATCACTGCTTAAAGAAGTTGCTCCCCTGATCACCATACTTACAGAAGAACCCGAACCACCTGTGGAGTTTATCACCACGCCCGGTACTTTACCTGCAATTCCATTCAATACATTTTCCTGAGCAACTCTTGTGATTTCTTCGCCATCTACTCTACCTACAGAAAATCCAAGTGAGCGTTCTTCTCTTTTTATACCTAAAGCAGTAACCACCACATCACTAAGTTGCTGTGCATCTAATACAAGACTTATTTCAAAATAGGTTTGGTTTCCTACAGTAACCTCCTTATCCTTAAATCCAATATAACTGACTTGTAATACAGAAACTTCATCAGGTACTTGCAATTGAAATTTACCATTAATATCTGTAATTGTCCCCTGCGTTGTTCCTTTCAATAAAACAGTCGCACCTACCAAAGATTCACCTTCATCATCAATAACTACACCTGAAACGAGAATGGGATCCAATTCCTTTACAAGTGATTTAATCGCTCTTTTTCCCTTTCTAATGGTAATATTTTGGTTTACAGCCCTGAATTCCAGATAAGCCTGTTTGGAAATGTCTGTTAAAATATTATGCAAATTTTCTGTATTCTCTATAGTAACCTTTTGGCTTAAAGCAGCCTCTAGCTGATCCTCATAAAGAAATACATACCCCGATTCCTTAGATATCTCATTGATTATCTCAGAAACGCTACCTTTTTTATTAGCAAGGTCAACTTTAGTCTTTTTCAGACTTTGTCCGTGCGAATCCGCAAAAACGAAACTCGCACCTAATGACGTAATTACTGCTAGTAAAAATAATCGCATTAGCAATCTTTTAGTAATTGTTTTAAATTTCATACTTTTGATATGTTTAGGGATTAATACTAATTCTTAATGTAATCGCATCAGATGAGATCGGCCAAAATTTCGTTCTGATGCGATTTTTCTATTTCATTTTTATAATTTATGATGTATTGCACTTTGTTATCATGACCTACATGGTTTTAAGTTTTACAGTTTTATCCACTATTTCGTACTTTATCCCAAAAGCAAATTCCAGAGATTCCAATACAGCCTTCAGGCTTTCATTGTGATGTACTCCTCTAATCTTTTTCTGGTATATAGCAGGATCTTCAACAATTAAATCAATCCCATACCATCTTTCCAATGTTTTTTCAATTTCCCGAAAAGAAGTCTGATTAAATTTTAAAATCCCTTTTCTCCAATCTAAATCAGCCAGAAGATCTTCATTGACAACTTGAAATGATTTGGACACCAAATTGTAAATCAGTTTTTGATTTACTGTAAGTTCATATTGCTGAGGATTTTCTGATATTTCACTTACCAAAACTCTCCCACTCTCTACCGACACAGAAACTTCATTCTCACCTTTATAAGCCTTTACATTAAAGGAAGTCCCCAAAACTTTAATTTTCACCTTTTCTGTATTGATAATAAATGGTCTTGATTCATCCCTTTCAATATCAAAATAGGCTTCTCCTGCCATGCTTACTTCCCTATTTTTACCCTCAAACCGAAAAGGAAAGCTCAACCTACTATCAGCATTCATATGTATAAAACTACCATCTGAAAGTGTAAATGACCCTTTTTTCCCAGGTGGAACAATTCTTTCTTCAAGGCTTATTATCTCACTTTTTTCTTCCTTCCCACTATAATTATTTAAATAAACCCAAAATAAGGAGACTATTCCTCCAATTAAAATTAGACTCGCTGCAATTCTGTAAGCTGCTTTCCAATGATTCAAGAATCTATTTTCAGGTTTTACACTTGGCTTAGTAATTCTTTGCGCCTCCTTACTAATCTTTAAATTATCTAATCCATCATTAGGCTTTCGCTTTTCAGAAATGACCAATTCATTGAAATATGCATTAAGCACTTTATCATATTCTTCTTTAACAATTTTTTGACTAAAGCCATTTAAAAAAATGTCCAGATCAGCCTTCCTTATTTTATTGGAAAGATAATCTTCAATCAATTGCTGTATTTTTGCCTTTTCCTGATTCATCGTGACTTAAAAAATTCAAATAATATAGCATTCCCAATGACTAAACTTTTTTGAAATTGTCTAGTAAGCGAACTTCAATACTTATATTACTTTAGTAAGTGAAATATGGACTAGCAGAAAATAATTATTCTTAAAAAATAATTACTGATTTCCTAAAAAAGAGAGATTAAAAAAGCTACCACAAGACTAATATCTACATGGCCTTTTAAATGATGCTTAGCTTTGATCAATTGATTTTTTACAGTATGTATGGAGATATTCAATTGTTCCGCAATTTCTTTATATGATTTTCCTCCTTCGTACCGTAATTGTAAAATGTGCTTTCGGCCTTTAGGTAGTGTATCAACAGCTTGCTTAAGCGATTCCAATACCTTTGTTTCATCCACCTCTTCTTTTATTTCATGTAAAACTTTAATCTTTTGCCAAAGATCTAATTTTGCTGATTCATTACGTTTCACAATCTTAAAATAATCATAAGCCTTATTTCTTAGACAAGAAAAAAGATAGGATTTGAAATTCGCATCGGTATTAAGTTGTGATCGTTTTACCCATAACTGTAAAAATACATCCTGAACCATCCCTTCTGCTTCATCCTTATCTTTCAATAATGAGTAGCAAAATTTTAGAGCAGGTACCTTGTAAGCTACATATAGTTGCTCAAAAGCATAACTTTTCCCATTTTTCAATTGGCAAAAAAGTTTTTTTTCGTCCAGGTTCATAACTATTAAAAGACTTCCCTTTTATTCAAAGGTCGGTAAAACCTCCAATTCATATTTAGTTTTTTGTATTACTTTTCTATTAATTAATTTCACTTTTCTTATTAAGTGAAATATTACTATTTTAATAATTTCCTGATAAACCTTATAATACCTGTTGAGTATCATATGTCTATAAAAAATCAGAATAGTCAAAATTCCCAGTTAATTTATTGATAATAAATTGGCTGGAAATCAAAAAATAGTGACAAAGCGAGACTCAAATTAAACAAAGAATTCGAGCTAAGCAATCATTATTTTGTTAATAGACTACTTTAATTAAATATTTCGATTATTAAATCTAGGCGAATAAAAAAAAATCTTACCTGTCATTTTGTTAATTGTAGAATAAAATTAGGGAGAATAGTAGCATAAATCACTTTTCGAACTATTTCTGTGGTATTTTCACCAATTATTAATTCTTAGGTTTCTCAGGCTTCTTTTTGTATTTTGATTTGATTCCAAATGGAAAAATAAAGGGTACCTAAAATAATTTGAAGAAAATAAATTATGCTTTCAGATTGTAATCCATATAAAAAACTACTCCTTAAGGCAGGAGAGTTATTGGTAAATTTCTCATTATCAAATTCCTTTTGAAAGCATTAAATTTCTTGGTATCCAATCGGAAAATTTTATCCCTGTAAGGAATCTATCAATCAAGTTATTTCAAAACTTTCATAAGTTCATCTTTACCGATAGGTTTTTCTAAAAACCCACTTACGCACTTAAATGATAGTGCTTTTGTTTTATCCCTAGGGTTAATGGAAGTGGTAAAAACTATTACAATGGTATTGGGATGTTTGCTGTGGAATGTTTTATCATACCTTTCTAAAAATTCGAAACCGTCCATAATCGGCATAATTAGATCTACCATGATCATTCCAGGAAATTTATTTTTAGAATTACTTAAATATTCCAAAGCCTCCTTTCCATTTCTCTTTTCTGTAGACACCAAATCAGGAAACCATTTTTTGATTAACCTGGACGTTACCATGGTTTCAATATCCTGATCTTCTACTATCAGATAATTATTATTATCCATATCCTGGTGTTTTTTGTTTAGTTAAAGTAGCTGCAAAAAGCAAATATCTTGAATCAAACCCTAGAAAAAAAGGAAAACCAGTCCTATCGAAATAAATTATATTTCAAAATACAATAAATTGTCCTGAAACCATCTTTCATTCCAATTTTTTTCCCTTCAGCATAAGTTCTTCCATAGTAAGAAATCCCAACCTCATAAATCCGGATATTGGGAATTCTGGCCACCTTGGCTGTTACTTCCGGCTCAAACCCAAACCTCTTTTCTTTTAGCATTATAGATTGAATCAGCTTAGTAAGTATATTTAATTCTGCACATCTATTTATTGAATAGTTAATAATATGTTTCCATATCTGTAAGATTCAGGTTTGTGAACATGATGGAAAGGAAAGTCAGAATTTTCTTCCCTATAGAATGCCAGAAAAACAGTATTCTATGTGGATTTCCACCTATAAATCTGCTCCCATATACTACATCCGAAAAAACCATCTACAACAGGCTTTAGTAGCAAATTGAATTCCTTTGGATTATACATCCTGAACAATCAGGTAATCTCTTGAAGCCTCCTGAAATCCCGTATGCAGTGCTACTACTCCCTTTCCCTTATGCTTAAAATATTTTATAACTAAAGTTTCATTGCTTTGCTGATATTCCAAAACCACTTGCTCAATGTTTTTCTTAATTCTAAGCTGGAACAACAATCGAAAGTTTAGAAATTTACATTTGGTTTTACTGATTCACTTTATGATAAGTCGGCAAAAATGCTAAAATTCAGGCAAATATAAAACTGATTCGCTTTCCACTATTTATGCTCTATTCAAAAGCCCTAAAGCCAGGAGTACTCACAAAGGCCAAAAGTTCCTTGTCTCCGTCAGAATCGCCATATCCAAAAATTGAAGAATAATTTTCAATCTGGTATATTTCCTTTACTCTGTTCACTTTTTCCTGTCCATAACAATTTTTTGTTGCCAGCTTTCCTGTTATCTTTCCTTCCTTCACTTCCAGCTTTGTTCCAATACATTTCAATCCCATTTTATCACACCAGAGTTTTACCCAATTCTCAGCAGAAGCCGAAACTATTGAAATTTCATCTCCCTCTTCTTTATGCTTTTGAATGGCTTCCAATGCTTTTGGCCGAATCATTCCAGTTATTTCTTTGGCTATGAAAGCCTGACACAATTGATCAAATTCTTCCTGAGGAACTCCTTTAAAAAAGTAGGTTAAAACCCTCTCCTTCGCTTTCCAATTAGGATAAATTTTGAGTTTGAAAGCCGCCAGAAATGGGGAAAGTAAAAACATACCAAAGTAAAAGCTTTTTTTTCCCACTTTAAATTTTATAATTTCTAAAAAAGTGTCTTTGGTGGTAATTGTACCATCAAAGTCGAACAAAGCAAGGTTTTTCAACTTTCGGAATACATTGAGATTAGATAAATGACTTTAAATTATAGTCTCATTTTAAATAAGCCAAAGATATTAAATTCTATCAATCAAAAAATATAAGATTGATTATCAAAGACAGCGAAAGGGTTTTTTCTAACCTCAATTATCAAGTTTCCTTATTTCTAAAATGGACCATAGAAACTCACTTTGTTTTTAGCCAAAATGAAGTGTAATTTTAATCCTGGTAAAAGGGAAATTTGATCAAAAAATCATGGAATTAATAAAAATATATCAGGGAAAAGTAATCTCCGCTAGAGACTTATATGAGTTTTGTGAAGCTAAAGAAAGGTTTTCAAGATGGTTTTCAAGAATGCTTAGTTATGGTTTTACTGAAGAGAAAGATTACACCCCGTACCAAAAAGTACACCCCCAGAATCAGCAAACTTTAGATGACTATTACCTCACTCTTTCCTGTGCCAAGGAAATCAGTATGCTGCAACGATCAGACAAAGGAAAACTGGCCAGGCAATACTTTATTAAAGCAGAAGAAACCCTTTCGAAATTAAAGGCAAATAAAAGATTGGAGTATTGGGATAAACTCCAGGAGGTGAGAGAGGAACTACTCAATTATATTCTGGAAAAAGGACACTCCCACGAAAATTTCCTGCAAATAGACTATGAAGGTAGAAAGGTATTATTCAATGGAGAACCCCTTCCCGATGAAGTTTTACCTAATATTTTACTTACAGCCCGAAGTTTTGCTGTAGAAATTTCGAATGAAATTCTCAAAAAATTAGATGAAGACGATTTAGATAAAATTGCTAACCTGCATAAAGATAACCATAATGAAATCCGAGATGTCCTTCAACAAAAAACAGGAAAATTACCTGAAGACCATAACCCGGAACAGGATATTAAAAAGTTGGACGAATAAATTGAGTCTACTACTTCTGAAAAGGCGAAAATCAATAGAAAAATCACTTTAGTAGTTAGTGAGTAATCGTATTTTATTGATGTCAGTAAATTATTCAGGCATTTACTTTTGCGTTATTTTCTAGTTTAACTGCTACATATCCAGCAAAAAATCTGAGCACAAACATTAGGGCACTACCATAAACCAAATCAAAGTTCCACTGGCATTAGCATATTCTCTAAAAGCAGTTTCCAACCACTGATTAGGAGCTAATTCAGCTGAAGCAGTTAAATACATACAAAAAAGCAATACCAAAACGCCATAAGCTAAAAGCATATAAACTTCCCAGGCTACTCTAATTGGCTCTAAAATAAAGGTATTAAACAGGCCACCTACTATTAATCCACCAGGTCATGCAATAAATAAAGCAAAGTTACTCAGGCTTAAATATCTCTATCCAAAAAGATTGTTTCCCTACAAAAACAGTTTCTTTATGAGTTAATAAACCAGTAGATTCATCTCTTTTGTAAAGCATCATTTCTCCAGAACCTTGACCTGCTGCGAGTAACCATTTGGATTCAGGATCAAACTCGAATGCCCTTGGAATTGGAGGTGTGGCTATATTTTGTTTCAGTTTTAGCCAAGGGGCTTCCTCCAGAATGTCATAAACTGCCATACTATTGTGCCCTCTATTAGAAGTATAAACCTGCTTGCCATCAGCAGAAATTTTTATTTGTGCCAGCGTATTCTTATCTGTAAATCCTTCTGGTAAGCTGGAAACCTGAGATTTCAATTCCAAAAGTCCTGTTTCCTGATTTACTATAATGCTGGTCACTGTTGAGTTTAATTCCCCGGAAACAAATAGCATAGGTTTGGTAGGATGCCATACCAAATGTCTGGGACCAGTTCCTTCAGGAAATTCCAATTTTTGTATTGGTTCTTCTATTGTTCCGGCAATAGCCTTTTCCCTATCAAAAACATAAAGGGAATTCATTCCCAGAGCAGGAACCATTACCCAGTTTTCCTTTTCTCTAACAATTATCTGGTGTGCTTTACTTAACCCTTCAATTCTTGTGATAGGTGTTGAGTTTATGCTTCTATCTTCATTAACCTCAAAAACTGCCCAGGCACTATCACCATAAGAAGCTGCCCAAAGGTATTTTTCAGTATGATCCAGAAACATATGGACTGGATTGAGCCCAAGAGGAAAAGTATCTTTTACCTGCAATTGTCCAAACGTATCTATGGTCAATAATGCGGCCGTATTAATATCTCTTAACCCTGCATAAAGTTGCTTTTTATCCTTGGTCAGGAATAAGGTAGCAGGGCCACCAGGAATTTTAAAAGGCTCTTGCTTAATTAATTTACCAGTCTTGGAAGATAATTGAAAAGGAATAATAGAACCCTCAGGTTTTACAGTTACTAAAACTTGTAGCATTTCTTCCTCTGAAATTTTTCCCTGATTTTCTTCGGTAGCGTTGCTAGTGGATTGTTTATTTTGTCCACAAGAAAATAAGACTATACTTAAAATAATGAGTTTCCAGTTTGTTAGCATGGATAGTAAGGTTTAGTGACTTCAAACTAAAGACACTTTTCACCAGAAAAGGTTATGTTGAAAATATTTCGTAACCAGACTCGACAATCTGTCTTTTGAGAAAAAATTCCTACTTTTAGGAATCCGATATTATGGATACTACTAAATTGAAAATGAATGAAAAATCGAAATAAGCTGCGTATTAGCTATTTAATAATAGCTGCTCTTTTCGTCTTCTCTTGTGAGAATCAAAAGAGAACTGAGATCATAAATTCTGAAAGGACAAACCCTAATATCCTCTTTATCGCAATAGATGATTTAAGACCTGAACTCCAAGTTTATATAGCAAGCCATATCAAATCTCCAGCAATTGATCAACTGGCTTCCCAAAGTCTGGTTTTTGACAGAGCTTATTGTAATATTCCGGTTTGTGGTACCTCCAGGGCCAGCCTTTTATCAGGAATCAGACCAGGCAGACATCGGTTTATTGGATATAGTACTTATCTAGATGAAGATTATCCTGGCGTAACTTCCTTACCAAAACATTTTAAAAACAATGGTTACACTACTATTTCCAATGGGAAAATTACCGATAAAACCATTCAGGATTTAAAAGAATTGAAGGAAAAAAGGGAATCATTTTTTATGGCTGTCGGGTTCATAAAACCACATTTGCCTTTTAATGCACCTGCTAAATATTGGGATTTATATGACTCCCCAAAAATCTCATTACCGGAAAATTACCTGCAATCCGAAACCACTCCTAAAGAAGCTTTTCACAATTCTGTAGAACTCAGACATTATTCAGGTGTCCCTAAAAAAGGGCCTGTTTCCGAGGAATTGGCTAATAAATTGATTCATAGCTATTATGCCAGTGTAAGTTATACCGATGCCCAAATTGGAAAAATTTTGGCTGCACTTCAAGAATTGGAGCTGGATGAAAACACTGTCATTATTCTATGGGGCGATCATGGATGGAATCTGGGTGATCATCAACTATGGTGTAAGCATTGTAATTTCGAATCGTCTCTTCATGTTCCCTTAATGCTGAAAGTTCCCGGACAAACTTCTGGTAAGCATACAACAGCGCTTGCCGAATACATCGATATCTATCCTAGTTTGAGTGAACTGGCTGGATTATCCATTCCTGAACATACAGATGGGGAAAGCTTTGTCCCATTAATAAATGGAATGAACAGATCAAAAGATTTTGCCATTTCAAAATTTAATGATGGCATTACACTGGTAAAAGGTGAATTATTCTACACTGAATGGCTGGATAAAGAAGATAACGTAAAAGCAAAAATGCTTTTCGACCATTCAAAAGATCCTTTAGAATTAAACAATTTTGCAGAATCACCAGAATTTGCTGAAAAAAGTAAAGGAGTTAAGTACATTCCTACATAACAACTGGGGTACATAACAACTGGGGAAATGACTTTTTTGTAAATAGAAAAGTGGAAAAATCCAATTAAAATCCCAAATCTTAAAAAATTTAAACACATAAACTAATGACAAAATTTGTATATAGCATTTGCCTTTTGGGTATAATTTTCCTGAACTCCGAAAATAGCATTGCCCAAAAAAATTGGAAGGAAATTATAACAGTGGAGGACATTTGTGAAAACTATCCAAAAGTGATGAAAACCATGTTCGTTCAATTTGATCTGGAATATGAAGGGATGGAAAAAGTGAAATCCGCTTATGAAAGTAATAATTTGATTGAGGCTTGTAACCAACTTTTGAATTACTATAAGAGTGGAAATACCGCTGATTATTTGAGGAAGAAACAACCAGCCGAATCTAATCAATCGGTTGCTACTGAAGATACTACTTTAAATAATGTTTTCATTGTTCAAAATGTAAGGGGACAGGTTCCTTATGGCAAAGACGGACACCGGGACTGGTATTATAAAGGACCAAATAATGATAGGGAATGGGCCTGGCTTTCCAATAGGCATACCCAAATTCGTAGTCTTTTTAATACTTATTTTGAAACTGGAAACCCAAAGTATGTTAAATATATTGATGCTTTTTTAAGGGATTTTATCATTAAAAGTATGCCCTACCCTGCTAAAAAAAGTAGTGAGTCAATTTGGAGAGGATTGGAAGTAGCAGCCAGAGTAAAAGTATGGTCAGTTATATTTTATGGTTTTTTAAACAATGAAAATTTTTCCCCAGCCACTCAATTACTCATGTTAAGCAGTTTGCCTGACCATGCTCATTATAACAGGAATTTTCATGCTGGAAATAACTGGCTCACAATGGAAATTTCGGCCCTGGCTACTGCTGCTACTAATTTTCCGCAATACAAAGCTTCAGATGAATGGTTAACCTATTCCATTGCTACCATGGCTGAAAGTATGAAGGGTCAGGTTTATGATGATGGTGTGCAAACCGAACTGACTTCCCATTATCACAATGTGTCTTTGCACAATTTTGAGCTTTTTAAGCAGATCTGTGACCGGGCAAATAGGTCGCTTCCAGCATTTTTTAATGAAACTATTGAAGCTATGTATAGCTACATTTCACATGTGGTTCGGCCGGATGGATTTAGGGTTTTGAATAACGATGGGGACAGAGGCAGTGATCGGGAAATCATTCTGAAGGGCGCACAAACTTATGATAAACCTGAATGGGAATATATTGCCACCAATGGGAAATCCGGAACAAAACCGACTCAAGGACCTTCTTTTATCTTTCCCTGGGCTGGTCAATTAATCTCCAGAAGTGGTTATGATAAAAATGCACA
>JAHQVQ010000254.1 GCA_019634305.1 Flammeovirgaceae bacterium
ATTATGGCTTTGGCTTTGGAGTAAGTAATTTTTATATTAATCTGGCGGAAGCTTTTTAATAATTCCTTAAAAAATAATTAATTCTCTATTACTTTAGAATCCCTTGTTTCTATTACCTTGCTTACCTATTTTCGCAACTTTCAAACAAAATTTTGCACAAGTAATCTCATTCTTTAATTTTTGTGTTGAATATATTAATTCAGGAAATTAAAAATATAGTTATCCTGTTTTGAGGTTTGTTGCTTCAAATAGAAATTTTTGAATGCCTGATTTTTATCAGGATTGATGTTGAAAGAAAATTAAATGGACGCTAAAAGTTCTAAAGTTCTCAAATCTATAAATCCAACCAAAATAATTTTACCAATTCTTATAGGATTGGTTGTAATGGTTTATTTGATTTATAATATCAGTAAAGAACTTGATTTTGAGGATGTTGTAGATAGTATTAAGAATGCAAAATTACATTGGATTTTTCTGGCAATAATAGTTCTCTTAATCAGAGATTGGGGGTATATTGTAAGAATCAGACATCTTACTGATAAAAAACTAGATTGGATTGCCAGTTTGTTTGTCATTGTTTTATGGGAATTTGCTTCAGCTGTAACCCCCTCTGTCGTTGGAGGAACTGCTGTGGTGGTTTTTATTATTAATAAAGAAGGGATCCCATTTGGGCAATCTTTGGCCTATGTAATGTTAACAGCGGTGTTGGATAACATGTTTTTTGTAATAGCCTCTCTACTTACCTTTATTATTGTTCCTTTTGAGATTTTCCCAGCCATCACCGATAATTTTACAATCTTCGGAATGGCTGTTTCAGTAAAAGGTGCCTTTTTTATAAGTGTTACCCTTATAGCCTTGTATACTTTACTTATGATCTATGGATTGTTTGTTCGTCCTCGAGCTTTTAAGTGGGTATTAATTAAGCTTACAGGAAATCGAATACTTAAAAAATGGCGAAAAGATGCGATTCAATGGGGAACAGAGGTGATAAGTGCATCAGAAATTCTGCTAGAGAAAAAATCGAAATATTGGACAAAGGCTATTCTTTCGACAATTTTTATTTGGTCAGCTAGATATTTAATGTTGAATTGCCTGATTGCAGCCTTTACGGATATTAATATTGCAGATCATTTTCTCATTTTTGGGCGACAAATAGTAATGTGGATTGTCATGTTAATTTCCCCAACACCTGGGAGTGCCGGAACTGCTGAATTTGTATTCCCATTATTTTTCAGTGAATTTTTTACCATAGCGGCATTTAGTGCGGTAGTGGCTATTTTCTGGAGATTATTTACCTACTATGCCTATTTGGGACTGGGAGTGTTCTTTCTTCCAAGGTGGATTAGACGTGTATTTGTAGATAGAAAACATACTGAAAAATAAGGTTAAAATTCATTAATAATGATCATATAGAATTCTTTGCTTTCATTATTTTTTCAAATATCTTTTCTGGGAGAATCATTCTAAATAATATGATTATATATTGTTTGGTGATTAATTGAAAATGGAAAAATCTCACTTTTAAACTTTTCCTGTGTTTTTTAACAACCTTCCAGTTTTCCTTATATGCCTGGATAACACCACTTTCAGACTTCCCGCCAGCAGCATAAATTGCAATTTTTAATTCTGTATTAAAAAATGTCTTTCCCTCTATAAAACTATTGAAAATAAAGTTGAAGTCAGCTGCAATCTTAAATGAAAGATCAAATGGATTTTCTTTTAACAATAAAGTTTTTACAAATAGAGATTGGTGGGAAAAAATCATATGTTTCCATAAATAATAAGTGGGTAATGCTTTCTTTTCCTTTTTAAAAGTATCGTAAATAACCTCATGATCCCCATATATGAAATCTGCTGAATTGTGATTTAAGTTAAATACATCCTCAATAATATTACAATTGAAGAAAGAATCACCAGCATTCATAAAATTGACATAATCTCCTGATGCTTTTTTTATCCCTTTATTCATGGCATCAAAAACACCATTATCTGATTCACTTTGCCAAAAATCAATTTTATCTTCAAAATTTTTGATGACCTGAATACTTCCATCGGTGGAACCACCATCTATTACCAAATACTCCAAATTGGAATAAGTTTGAGATAAAACACTCTTAATCGTTTTTTCTAAATTTCTAACTTCATTGTAAACTATAGTAATTACGGTAACTTTAGGTGTTGATTCCAATTTTTTTTATTATAAAGTATTGACAATAAGTATGTTTCTTTTAATTGTAATGAGGAAGCATTCTAAAATTATATTTAATGGTTTCAAAAGTCCATTTAAAATGATTTTTTTGCAAAAACTCAGGGAAAATAAATAGATGAAACACTACTCAAAATTAGGCTTAAGAAATGAGTATTTTCTAGGGAAATATATAATTTTTTGAAATACCTATTACACAAATACAAAATTTAAAAATATGAAAATTGCTATTGGAGGTGATCATGCTGGATTTGGCTATAAAAAAGAATTAATTCCTAAATTGGAAAAATGGGGGTATACTGTCACAGATTTCGGAACTTCAAATGAAGATTCTGTGGACTACCCTGATTTTGCACATCCTGTGGCTCAGGCTGTTGAAAGTGGAGAATGTGAAATAGGAATTTTAATTTGTGGAACTGGAAACGGAGTGGCTATTACAGCCAACAAGCATCAAAAAATTAGAGCTGGATTGTGCTGGAATGAAGAGGTCGCTTCATTAATTCGTCAGCACAATGATGCTAATGTATTAAGTATGCCTGCACGTTTTATAACCTTAGAAGAAGCTGAAAAAATTACTAAAACTTTTTTGACTACTGCTTTTGAAGGAGGAAGACATGCCAGAAGGGTAGAAAAGATGATTTGTTAATTTAAACCATCAATAATTCAAATTCCAGAGCAATTATTATGATTTTTAGGCATTGATTGATTAAAAACAATTTTTATATACCAAAGAATATTTTTTAAATGTCAAACTACAATGTATTAGTAACAGGAGGAGCCGGGTTTATAGGATCAAATCTTGTGGAGAAATTATTATCTCTAGAGAATGTAAAAAAAGTTCGAGTGCTTGATAATCTATCCACTGGTAAAATGGAAAATATTCAGGAGTTTGATAGTAATCCTAAGTTTGAGTTTTTAAAAGGAGATATCAGGGATTTCGATACTTGTATTAAAGCTTGTCAGGAAATTCAGGTAATTACACATCAGGCAGCTTTGGGGTCTGTTCCCAGATCTATCAATGATCCAGTGACTACTAATGCTGTTAATATTTCCGGTACTTTAAATATTTTCACTGCAGCTAAAGAACTTGGAATTAAAAGGGTTGTTTATGCAGCTTCTTCATCTACTTATGGAGATAGTCCATCGCTTCCTAAAGTGGAGGATAAAATTGGGAATCCGCTTTCTCCGTATGCGATTACGAAATATGTAAATGAGTTATATGCAGATGTTTTTGCAAAACTTTATGGAATGGAAATTATTGGTTTAAGATATTTTAATGTTTTTGGGCCAAAACAAAATCCTAAAGGAGCTTATGCTGCTGTAATTCCCTTATTTATGCAGGCTGTAATTGATGATCAACCACCTAAAATCAATGGAGATGGAGAGCAAAGTAGGGATTTTACCTTTGTAGAAAATGCTGTTCAGGCCAACTTAAAGGCATTATTTACGGAAAATTCTGAAGCGGTAAATCAGGTTTATAATGTTGCTTGTGGTGAAAGAACTACTTTAAATGAATTATTTCAATTCATTGTTGAAGTCGCTGAGAAAAAGGACATTAAACCTGTTTATGGACCATCGCGACAGGGAGATGTAAAGCATAGCCTAGCAGACGTTTCAAAAGGAGATAAGTTATTGGGTTATCAACCTGAGGTAATGATAAAGGAAGGACTTAAAAAAGCTTTTCAGTGGTATAAAAATCAATAGATAATTGATCTTTGGAGTTTCTGAAGTTTGGTGATTTGAAATGAATCAATATTTGAGGTAGGTTATCAAGAAGAATCGTTTTGATACCTACTTTTTTCTTTCTATGACATACCTCATTAGTTTTTCTAAGGAAGATTTATATTCAGATTCAGGGAATTCTGAAATAATTTTATCCGACTCCTCGAAATACTCATTCATTCTATCGGTAGCATAGGCAAGACCTCCTGATACCTTAACAAAATCAATTACTTCACTAACTTTTTTGGGTTCTCCACTTCTGTTTTTTATAATATTGATGATATGCCTCTTTTCAGACTTGGATGCATTATTTAACGCATATATTAGCGGAAGAGTCATTTTTTTCTCCTTTATATCAATACCTAATGGTTTTCCTATCTCAGCTTCTCCATAATCGAAAAGATCATCCTTAATTTGGAAGGCGATGCCAAGCTTTTCTCCAAAGCGAGCCATTTTTTCTATGGATTCCTCATCTGCTTCAACTGATTTTGCGCCAACAGCACAGCAAGCAGAAAGTAATGTTGCAGTTTTTTGCCTTATTATTTCGAAATAAATAGCTTCATCAATATCCAGCCTCCTTGCCTTTTCCATTTGTAAAAGTTCTCCTTCACTCATTTCCCGGACGGCATTGGAAATTAGTTTTAAAATGGCAAAATCACCGTGATCTATGGATAACAATAAACCTCTGGAAAGTAAATAGTCACCTACAAGTACTGCTACTTTGTTTTTCCAAAGCGCATTTACCGAAAAGAAACCTCTTCTGTACTGTGCATCATCCACTACATCATCATGCACAAGTGTTGCAGTATGAAGCAATTCAATTAAGGCTGCTCCTCTAAAAGTTGTTTCTGTAATTTTACCACACATGCCAGCGGTAAGGAACACCAAGATAGGTCTTATTTGTTTCCCTTTTCGCTTGATAATAAAACTCATTATATTATCAAGTAAGGGGACTTTACTCTTCATGAATTGACGGAATTTTTTTTCAAATTCCACCATTTCACTAGATATTGGTGCTTTTATGTCGTTGATATTTGATGCCATTACCATTTTCGGCAATATTACAATCAAAAATTCTAATTAACTAATGACCGAATTAACAATCAATTAATTTTAAATTAATCCCTAATATAAAGTACATTTCTAAGAGGAGATACTCTTAACATATACTGGGTAAAAAGCATTGATTCTTAAACTATCCTGATAAGGGAAAAAGATTTGATATTAATTAGAGTTTTAATTCAGGCAGGAACATAAACTATTTTTTTTGTCTCAAAAAATTCTTCTTCAAAATAATCCGAGATTTCAACAAATCTGTAATTATGCTTAAACTTTGAGAACTCTTCTTTTAAATCCCCACCTTTTAGGCAAATTATGCCATTCCAAACAACATTTCCGCCCTCGTTGCGAACTTTCCCTTTCACCCAATTGTAAATTGTATCTATTTTAGCTACAGCCCTGGTGATTACAAAATCAAATTGACCTTTTACTTTTTCTGCTCTTTGATGTTCATATGTGATATTTTCAAGTCCCAGATGTTTAGAAACTTCCTCTACTACTTTAATTTTCTTGGCAATAGAATCCACCAGATGAAATTGACAATGAGGATATAAAATAGCTAGGGGAATTCCGGGAAACCCGCCTCCGGTGCCTACATCCAGTAATTTAGTATTTTCTTTAAAATCAACATATTTTGCAATACTTAGTGAATGCAATACATGATGTAGGTAGAGATTATCAATGTCTTTTCTGGAAATAACATTAATTTTTTCATTCCATTCAGAGTATATATCATGTAACAGTCCGAATTGATGCCTCTGCTTTTTAGTTAAATCAGGGAAATATTTGGCAATAACTTCCATAGATATGAAGGGAAATTTTGGTAGGTAAAGCTGAAAAAAATATTTAAAGGGGATTTTAAATTACATTTTTGGAATTTTTTACCAAATCATAGAGTAACTCTCTTGCTCTGTGTAATTGTGCTTTTACAGTTCCCAAAGGAGCCTCAAGTTCCTGGGCAATTTCGTCATAAGATAGTTCATCAAAATATCTAAGCTTTACTAATTTTTGATATTTAAGCGGAAGTAGAGAAACAAATTGTCTGATAATTTCAATTTTCTGACTTTTAATAGCTTCTTCCATAGGATCAAGGCTACCATCTTTAATATCAATACTTAAACTATCTCCGTCATCCTTGGTAATTTCTGCATTAATACTCATAGTCTCCAAACGTTTTTTCCTGATGAAATCTATGCTATTATTTGTAGCTACTCTGAAAAGCCAGGTACTAAAAGTATAATCTTTTTTAAATTTCGATAAGTTCTTAAAAGCCTTGGCAAAAGCTTCGATAGTCAAGTCTTCAGCATCATCCACATTTCTTACCATCTTCAGCATGGTATGGTAAACAGGCCTACGGTATTTTTCCATCAAATCAGCATAAGATTTCTCATCACCTTCAATTGCCTTGTCGATGAGGTCGAAATCCTCTAAAGCCTTATCCGAAAACTTTTTCTTTATTTCCATAATATTTTTCTTGTTGAAATACTCGCAAATCCAATTACCACATAGTAAAATACATACAAAATATCAACAAAAGGTGTCGCCATAACTGGAAAACCAGCCTTCAGTTTTTTATTGGTAAAATAGATGATTAAAGTTAGTGCCAAAATTCTAAATAAATAAACAACTGACACAAATAGCCATTCAATTTTTAGCAAACTTAATATCAATATGCAAAAATAAAATCCGATATGGGAGAAATTTAGAGTCCCAAGGAAAACTTTATTTTCTAAATTATATTTCACCCCTACTGATAAATGCCTGATTTTCTGTCTGTACCACTCAAAAAACGTTTCTGGAGGTTCTGAAATTGTTTGGCTTTCCTTGTTAATTACAATTCTAACATTTCTCTTATTTCCCACTTTATTGACAATCAAATCGTCATCTCCACCAGTAATATTTTGTATGTCTTTAAATAAGCCACTATCTAAAATAATGGATTTTCGGTAAGAAAGGTTTCTTCCTACACCCATATATGGCTTGCCTATCAATGCAAATCCTAAATACTGCATTGCAGTGTAAAGGGTTTCGAATTGGATAAAAACATTTAGTAACCCATGTCTTTTTTGATAAAGTCCAACTCCTAAAATAATTGACGTTTCTGATTCATATTGGCCATGAATAATAGAAACCCATCTATTTGAAATGGGAACACAGTCTGCATCAGTTAGCAATATGATTTTAGATCTTGTCTGATTTATTCCCAGTTGTAAAGCATATTTTTTAGGATTCCAGTTTTCTTTCATTTCCTCAACCCGAATAATCTTAAGTTGCGGGAAACCCTCCTTGAATTTATTAAGTAAATCAAAAGACCTATCTTCAGATCGATCGTCAACAACAATTACTTCAAAATTTTGATGTGTTTGAGTTTTTAATAATGGAATTAATTTTTTCAGATTTTCATATTCATTTCTTGCAGCAATTACAATTGAAATTTGATCTGAATCATTGATTTCTATTTTATCTTTATAAAATAGCAACCTGGAAAAAATGAAAAATATAAAAAACAATTGTAGGCATCCAAAGCCTACTAACATATAGGTTAAAAAAATTTCCAAGGGCAATTGTTCACTAATTCAATTTCCAAAAATAGAAATAGCAGTGAGGGAATTTCTAATTTAGCTAAAAAATTCCTTGATTTGCTAGTTATTTTTTTAAAGCCTATCTATTTATTAGACATTCAATAAAATATAAACTTACAAATGGAGATCAAGGAGATTATTGAAAATGCATGGGAAAACAGAGAACTCTTAAAAGATTCAACTACTGTTGAAGCGATTGAACAAACAGTTGCTGAATTGGATAGTGGTAAACTAAGAGTAGCAGAACCAACTAATGATGGTTGGCAAGTGAATGAATGGGTAAAAAAAGCCGTGATTTTATATTTTCCATTACAAAAAATGGAGGTAATAAAAGTTGGACCTTTTGAATTTCACGACAAAATTAAGCTAAAGGAAGGATATGCAGAAAAAGGAGTAAGAGTAGTTCCTCATGCTATCGCAAGATATGGTTCTTTTGTGAACAAAGGCGTAATTATGATGCCTTCTTATGTTAATATTGGTGCTTATGTGGATTCTGGTACAATGGTAGATACCTGGGCAACTGTAGGAAGCTGTGCTCAAATAGGAAAAGATGTGCATTTGAGTGGTGGTGTAGGGATTGGAGGGGTTTTAGAGCCAGTTCAGGCTGCTCCTGTGATCATAGAAGATGGTGCATTTATCGGATCAAGATGTATTTTAGTAGAAGGAATTCGTGTAGGAAAAGAAGCTGTTTTGGGTGCAAATGTAACGATTACCGCAAGCTCAAAAATTATAGATGTGACTGGTGACGAACCTGTAATTTATAAGGGATATGTTCCAGAAAGGTCAGTGGTAATTCCAGGTTCTATTACTAAAAAATTCAATGCAGGAGAATATCAGGTTGGAGCAGCTTTAATTATTGGAAAAAGAAAAGCAAGCACTGATAAGAAAACTTCTTTAAATGATGCTTTAAGAGAGAATGATGTTTCAGTTTAATGTTTAACAGGTTACTTTACTATAGTAATAGTATTCAGCCTTGTAAAGGTTTTTAAAAGGGAAAGTACGATTCAAATTTTTTGAATCGTACTTTCCCTTTTTTGTTGCATTGATTCTTAAAACTTACCTTCAGATTATTAAGGAGAGTTTTTTAATTAATAACATTATCAACAATAATATATAGGTAACTCCATTTAAATCTCAAAAAGCAAAAACTTTCAAAGAGTTTGCTTAAAAAAATATTGATCGACAATTGGCTATTACATAATAAGGGAGGAAGAATTGGAATAATTCTAACTTTTTAATCAAATGATTAGCCACCGCCAACCAGACTGTAAACATCTCTATAAGAAAGAAAAAAGGTGTACTAACTTTAATGATATCTTCAGGTATTACAGAAGTTATTATTGTGTAATTAATATTTATTAAAATTTTTTATTACTATTACAGGGAAGGGAAATAAAATTAATGAAATTTTTTGGTGAAATAGTGAATTGTGGAGTGTTTGAAGATACTCCATACCGAAAAAGGAAAACAATAAGAATAGGCAATCAAATGGCGCTTTTCCTAAGCTTTACCTTTTTCTTTCATTTCTTCCTATTTTCCTATTTTGATTTAACCATTGCAAAATGGATTGTTTTATCCTCAGCTTTCTTCCAATGGCTTATCCCTATATTACAAGCCAGAAAGAATTATATACTTGCTAGAATTTCTAACCTTATTTTAGATTGCTCAGTCATCTTTGTTTGTAGTTTATTGGTTGGGAAAGAGTCTCACATTTATTTATATTATTATGTAGCTATTTGCGTCCCTCTTATGCTTTTTAGTAAAAAGGAAAAACTAAACTTGTCTCTTTCCTTTTTACTTTTAGGAATCTTTTTTATTCTTGATTTATTTGTAGAGTATAATCCATTAGTAGGGTTTAATCCTTCTTATGAAATACAGGAGACAATCAGTTATTTTGTATTACCAATAGGAATTTCTTTAATATTTATGTTTGTTTATTATTTAACAAACGAGTCCTACTTGGCGACCAAAAAATTTCAATCTGAAATTGGAAAATCAAATCAGCTTAATGAAGAACTTCAGAAAGTGAATAAAGCTCTTGATCAATTTGTTTACAGTGCTTCCCATGATCTAAGAGCTCCTATTGCTTCAGTTTTAGGATTAATTGAAATTGCAAAAAATGAAGAAAATATTGATAAGCTAAAAGAGTATCTTTTTCTACAGGAAAAAAGTCTTTTAAAACTGGATGAATTTATAAAGGATATTTTGAATTACTCAAGAAATACCAGAACCGAATTACAGCAGGAAACGGTCAATTTTAGTGAGATTGTTCAGGGGGTTTTTAGTCAGCATCAGTATAATAAAGTACCTGTCGAAATCGAAAAAATTAAGTCAATTTCCCAAAATAACTCTTTTGTCACAGATAGAAAAAGGCTTGAAGTAGTTTTGAATAATCTGATCTCCAATGCAATAAGATATAGCAATCCATATATCGAAAATCCTTTTGTGAAAGTAGAGGTTATCGTTAATCCTTCTCAAGCTATTATAAAGGTAATTGACAATGGTTTAGGTATTGATAATCAGCATTTAAGTAAGGTCTTTGATATGTTTTATCGTGCCTCCGATAGAATTGAAGGTTCAGGGCTGGGATTATATATTGTGAAAGAAACGATTGAAAAAATTAAGGGAGAGGTATTAGTAGAATCTGAATTAGAAAAAGGCTCCTGTTTCACCTTAATAATTCCAAATCTAAAAGACATCTGATTTCGGTAAAATTTTTTAATAAGGTTTCTCTTATTTATAAATCCGTCACCATTTTTTAAATTTCCTCCTTTTATCTGCGTTTTACTATATCTCCTTTCTGGGAAAAACTGAGTTCATCCAAATTCCTCTACCTTTTAATTCTCAATAAATATTATCTTTCCGATTTTATGAATAGTTTTAAGGTTCTCAAAATTGAGTGAGGTTTAATTCAAAGAAATTTGCTCTTACATTAATAGATTTTAATTATCAACATCTTCAGGTAAATATGAAAAACACCAAAATGCAAAACTATTGGAAGAAAAACCTAGGTTATCTGGTTATTCTTCTTCTTATCTGGTTTATAGTGTCTTATGGTTTCGGAATTCTTTTAGCGCCTTATCTGGATACCTTTCATTTAGGAGGTTTTAAGTTGGGGTTTTGGTTTGCTCAACAAGGATCCATTTATGTTTTTGTAGTGATAATCTTTGTTTATGTGTGGTTAATGAATCGTCTTGATAAAGATTATGATGTAGATGAGAAATAAATAGTATCATTTTTTTAAAACTAACAAATAACTTTTCCAAAAAATGGAAGTACAAACCTGGACTTATATTATCGTAGGCATAACCTTTAGCCTTTATATCGGAATCGCCCTATGGGCAAGAGCCGGATCAACAAAAGAATTTTATGTAGCGGGTGGTGGAGTTCATCCCATTGCCAATGGACTAGCCACCGCAGCAGACTGGATGTCAGCAGCGTCCTTTATTTCCATGGCAGGATTAATCTCCTTCATGGGCTACGATGGTGCTGTTTATCTTATGGGTTGGACGGGAGGATACGTTTTGCTTGCTTTACTCCTTGCCCCTTATCTTAGAAAGTTTGGTAAGTTTACCGTCCCCGATTTTATTGGTGACAGATACTATTCTGATGTGGCAAGAACCGTAGCTGTTGTTTGTGCCTTATTTGTTTCCTTTACTTATGTAGCTGGACAAATGAGAGGCGTTGGTGTGGTATTTTCCAGATTTCTTGAAGTGGATATCACTTGGGGAGTAATTATAGGAATGTGTATAGTGTTCTTTTATGCCGTTTTAGGAGGAATGAAAGGGATAACCTATACTCAGGTAGCACAATATTGTATTTTAATATTCGCCTTTATGGTTCCGGCCATTTTTATTTC
>JAHQVQ010000255.1 GCA_019634305.1 Flammeovirgaceae bacterium
AGCACTTTCCTCTACAATCTCGAAAATTTCGTCAACTTGCTCTTCAACTTCTGGCTCTTCATCTACAACTATTTCCTCCACTACAGTTTCCTCATCGGCTTCCATATCTAAGTCAACTTCAATCTCTTCTTCAATTTCTTCTTCATCTGGCACCTCAACAATTTCAGGTTGTTGAATTTTTTGAGGAGGAGGAGGTAATTGCTCGGTAGGAGGAATTTCCATCATTTCTTCCATTTCAGAATCAAGAACTCCAAGATCTACTAATGATTGTTCATCGAAATCAGGAAACTCAAACGCAGTCAAAACAACTGCTAAACTGATAGCAAGCCCAATATTTCCTAAAAGACCACTATATTTATTTACATCTACAGAATAATATTTCTTTTCTAAAGGATCTGATTCTCTTCCTTCCGCAATCAGTTCGTCACTTTTCTTTTTGATCAGGTACCTGAACAAGTGCACAAGTCCGATCACAAGGGCTACAAAAAACACGAGCAACCCAAATAAACCCAGTGCTTCTAATAATCTTAACATAGCTTTTATTTATTTCAATAGTTGTGAATATAATTCAAAAATTTATAGCAATTTATAACTATATATTATTAAAATCAAAAGAATGGGGTAAATAATTCCATTTTCTTGAAAAAATCAAATTTATAGCCCTAATTACTTATTAATATGCTCCCAATCAAATTTATCTACTGATTCGGAAGCTGCTAAAATGATCTCAATACTTGCTGAAATATCAGCCGGATGAGCCATCTCAATTACCTGATGAACATACCTTAATGGTATGGAAATCGCCCCGGCAATTGCCCCGTTTTTCCCCATTCTTTGAATCCCAGCTGTATCCGTTCCACCAGCAGTTAATATTTCAGCTTGCCATTCTATCCCGTGCTTATTAGCTGTTTGCTTTAGAAATTTAACCATCCTGTAGTCGCAAATAGTAGCAGAATCCATCACCTTAATTGCAGTACCTTTCCCCAATTCAGTCACCTTTTCAAAATCGGGGATACCAGGCGTATCATTAGCAATGGTTACATCTATAGCAAGTCCAAAATCTGGATTAATAGTATGAGAAGAAACATTTGCTCCCCTTATACCCACTTCTTCCTGCACAGTAAATACAGCATAAATATCATATGGATTATCTTGTAATCTTTTTAATACTTCAATCAGGATAAAAACAGAAATACGATTATCCATGGATTTTCCATTGACCAAATCACCTATTTCTAAAAACTCCTGTCTTCTGGTAATAGGACTTCCTATTTCCACATGTTTTTCTACTTCTTTCTTTGGCAAACCCAGATCAATATAAAAATCCTTGATTTTTGGAGCTGCAGTTCGCTCTTCAGGAGTCATGATATGGATTGGCTTACTTCCCATCACCCCAACTAGGTCCTTAGATCCATGCACAGTAACACGCATGGAGGTCAGTGTCTTGGGATCAAAACCTCCAAGTGTATGGAATTTAAGAAAACCATTTTCATCGATATGGGTGACAATGAAACTTATCTCATCCATATGAGCAGCCAACATGAATTTCTTTTTATGAGGATTATTCACTCCCCTTTTAATGGCAATGATATTGCCAATATTATCAATTTCAAGTTCATCTACATGACTTTCAATTTCCTTTATAACCCTGCCTCTGATTTTGCTTTCATGCCCTGGAGCTCCAGGCGTATTACAAATTTCTTTAAGCAAGTCGATATCAATTTTCATATTTATTTGCTACTTTTTTTAGTCCACTACTAAAATATTATCTGCTACTATTTTGGATACTAATCTGGTGTCTCTGTCATCTATGATTAATTCTATGGAATCATCAAAGGCAATTTTTTCCACAATCTCCAATTGACTGCCAATGGCTACTCCAACTTTATCCAAATACCTTAAAAGTTCGGGGTTTCCATCACTTACAGAAACCACCTTTAGTGTTTTAGCAATTGGTGCCTCTGAAAGTGGTTTTGCTGGAATAAAATGAATTTTACCTTCCTTATCAGGAATAGGATCACCATGGGGATCAAACTTAGGAAAACCTAAAAATTCCTCTAATTGGTCTATCATCCTTTTGGACTTGATATGCTCCAACTGCTCCGCCACTTCATGCACTTCATCCCAATTGAATTTTAATTTTTCGACTAAAAACACCTCCCAAAGCCTATGCTTTCTCACAATCCATAAGGCTATTTTCTCTCCTTCCTCAGTAAGGTTCACGCCCTTATATTTCACATAATTAATAACCTTTTTCTGCGCCAGTTTTTTGATCATATCACTCACAGAAGCAGGCTTAGTCTTCAGCTCATCGGCAATTGCTGTAGTTGAAACGTCTTCACCCTTCTCAGACAGATGGTAAATTGTTTTCACATAGTTTTCCTCAGCGTGGCTGAAGTTGGAATAATTTAACTCAAAATTGTCCAATTGGTGAATCTTATCTATTTTATTAAAACAAAAAAAATCAGAAAATACGTTAAAGAACTTATTTCAAATTCCTATTTATTACCTCCAAAAGTAATTTTTCCTCTCTGTTATCCCAAATACACCTTTCTGCAATTCCCACTTTGTTGGTAAAAAATGAATTTGCATTTAGCTTATTAATTACATCTAATGTAGAAAAATGTTTAAAATCTATAAACAATGCTGCCTTAAATGGATTACAAATGCTTTCCCACAAAGGATTACTTTGAATGACCATGGGAATCTGATTTGCCAGGCACTCGTATAATTTGGTAGGAATACAGTTTGAAGTACTATTATTTGGTTTATAACTCAAAAGGGCAAAATCAGCTTCCCTATAAGCATTCATCATTTTGTAATGAGGGATCAAAGGATCACCCAAAGTTGCGCAAATGTAATTATTTTTTTGTGATAAATTGGCTATCCTTTTTTTTACATTTTCACTGGCCACATTTCCAATAAGATGAAGCTGGGCATCCATGCCCTCTTTTCTTAATGCTGCTACAAAATCAATCGCCTCCAAAGTCCCATAAATATCAGATAGTGTTCCGCCATGGATAAAAACAGGACGTTGTAAATTAAATTTCTTTCTGGATACCAGGTTAGGAATATTTTTATATTTATTCTCCAGAATTGTATTTTTTCCCCTGGCAAACCAAAACTCTTTATTATAAATTTTCTCTGCCAGAATAAAATGAGATACAAATAATCGGGATATGATTTCCAACCAGCGAATACCAAATCCTAATAGGTATTTGGATAAACCTTTATAATTGGGTTGGAAAATGATATTCTTAAAATAATTTTCCCGGACATCATAAATCAATTTTACCTTTCGGTTATTCAATTTGTACCAAATAGCAGCAGGCAAAAGTTCCACAGCATGAACCACCAAAATATCTGGTTTGATTTTTTTCACTTCCTGCAAAAATAAAGAACTTGCATTCAGTCGTTTATTTTCATCTCTGGAAAAATCGTATAGAGGATGAAAGGAAATATTGGAAAAGCCTTGTGGAACTTTGGCTTTATATCCTATAATATGCACCTCAAAATTTCCCGAAAGTGATTGCCCAAATTTTTCAAACATCCGGGTATCATCAATAGGTTTGAGCACTGAGGCAAGTACAATCTTTTTCCTGGCCATAAATTTTAAGTCCTGCAACTTTCAAAAATTATCATTTTAGTTGACAAACAAAAAAAAGTACTGCTACAACAGTAACAGTACTTTTTTTTCAAGTGGATTTTTTAATCTATAAATAGATGGGCAGAATTAAATATACTTAATAAGTGCCACAACTTTTTGATAATGAGATAAAAGTACTCAATATAAAAATTGTACTGGTACTTAATTCTAATAATTACTGACCATAAAATTCTAATCCCTAACCACCAATATCTGATACCTAAACATTAAACCTAAAATGCATTACATCTCCATCTTCCACCACATATTCCTTGCCTTCTACGGCCAATTTCCCAGCTTCTCTACATCCGGATTCCGTTTTATATTGCTGATAATCAGCTATTTTAATTACTTCAGCTCTAATAAAACCTCTTTCAAAATCGGAGTGAATTACACCAGCTGCCTGAGGAGCTTTCCACCCTTCTTCAATAGTCCATGCCCTTACTTCTTTTTCCCCGGCAGTGAAGTAGGTAATTAAATTCAATAAAGCATAAGAAGCCTGAATCAATTTGTTTAAACCCGACTCGGTTAAACCATATTCATCTAAAAATAAAGCTTTCTCTTCTTCATCTTCCAAAACAGCAATTTGAGCTTCTATCCCTGCACAAATAGTGATTACCTGAGCATTTTCTTCTTTTGCACTCTCTTTTAGCGCTTCCACAAATTCATTCCCTTCCTGAATAGCACCTTCATCAACATTGGCCAGGTAAATTACTGGTTTAGCAGTAAGTAAAAATAATTCCTCGATAAATTCCTTCTCATCCTCATCTGCATCCATTATTCTCACATTCTTGCCACTTTCCAGATGAGCTTTAATTTTCTCCAGCATTTCTAGAGACTTCTTAGCATCTTTGTCGCCTGTTTTAGCTACTTTGGCATTTTTCTGAATCCTTTTATCAATTGTATCCAGATCTTTTAATTGCAGCTCTGTATCAATAATTTCCTTATCTCCAACTGGATCTACACGACCTGCAACATGCACAATATTTTCATCCTGGAAACATCTGTTGACATGGATAATAGCATCTACTTCCCTGATGTTCGCCAAAAATTGGTTGCCTAAACCTTCACCTTTACTCGCCCCTTCTACCAAGCCTGCAATATCAACAAACTCTATGGTGGTTGGCAATACCTTTTGTGGATTTACTAATTCTTCCAGAATTTTCAACCTCGGATCAGGAACAGTTACAATCCCAACATTCGGTTCAATAGTACAGAATGGATAATTCGCAGCTTCGGCTTTATTACTAGATAAAGCATTGAACAAAGTGGATTTCCCAACATTTGGCAGACCTACAATCCCACATCTTAGTGCCATATATTTCTATTAATTAATTTAAAGAATCGAAAAATAAAAACTCGTCCAAAAACCTTCAATAATGAAGGATGATTTTTTGGAAGTCCAAAGATAGAAAGTTATCCTGAATCGGGATGAATATGCTATAAGAATTAATTTTGGAGCGTTTAAAATTAGGAAGCTGTTTAAACTTCTAAGCCAGGAATTTCTTTATTATTCGATTTTGAATTTTCTTTGGGAAAAACTCTTTAATTAATCCAATTGGGAAATTTACACGCTATTCAATCATTCATTAAATATCAATTAAAGGCACAAAATGCACACGGCCTACATTCTCCGTTTGTATTTGATCTATTCACACAAGTAATTGAGCCACAAAAAAAGTATTATGCTTTTGATGAAATTGAAGGAGTAAGAAAAAAATTACTAAAGGACCAAAGGACAATTAAAGTGGAGGACTTTGGTGCTGGTTCCAAAAACCAGCCTTCTTCAGAAAGACGATTAGCTGATATTGCAAAATATTCTATCAGCAAGCCAAAATTGGGCAGGTTGATGTTCAAACTGGCTGACTATTTTAAACCTGAAACCATACTGGAACTCGGAACCTGTCTTGGGATAAATACACTTTATTTGGCAAAGGGTTATCACAAATCCACCATCTTCACATTTGAAGGATGTCCGGAATTGGTCAAAATTGCAGCCAAAAACTTCAAAGAAATGAAGGTGAAGCCAAGGATTAGTACTGGCAATTTGGATGAAACACTGAAACCTGCCGTAAAAAAACTAACTGAAGTAGATATGGTATTTTTTGATGCCAATCATCAATACCAACCCACTATTAATTACTTTAAAATTTGCCTGGAGAAAGCCCATGAAAATTCCGTATTTATATTCGATGATATATACTGGTCGGAAGGAATGACAAAAGCCTGGGAGGAAATTAAAGCACATCAACAAGTAACGCTTAGTGTAGATTTGTTCCAGATCGGAATTGTATTTTTCAGAGAAAAGCAGCCAAAACAGCATTTTACATTAAGATTCTAATGTTTAAATCCTTTTTCCTAGTCACCCAGGTCATTCCCCAAAATTTGCTCTAAGTGGGGGCTCCATGTTCGCGATCCCTCGATTCTTTAGCAATTAAGCAAGGTTGTTCAGGATAAAACCCTGCTAGGAAAATGGTTAATCTTACTACACTGGAAATGGCTTCCCTCCTCCATCCTTCCCATTCACTCATTACATTTTCTTGTTCGCTCCATTGGAATTTCAAAACCATTTCCACCTCCACATATTTGTAGTGTAATCAATAGCAAACTTTAATAAATAACAAGAAAAGCAAGAAAAGCAAGAATGAAACAACAGTGATGACCTATAAAAAAATCAAGTAGCCTGTTGGCGAATAATCATAAATTAAATAAATCATTCAACAATGAAATGGAAGTAGCAGCCCCTGTGGTTTCTTCTCCAACCAGCAACAACTTTAAGGAAAACAACCATAAGTTAAATAAAAACAAATCCAATAATACTGCGGATGGAAAAGCTATTGTGACACAAAATGATGAAAAGACCAACTTTTTAGTATTTAAAGGACAAAAGCATGTAAAAAGCAGAGGAAAGATAAAGTAGTTAGTTTGAGATTAGTTTAGTAATTGGTTAGTTATCTTAAAAATCCCGGTTTTCTCCGGGATTTTTTTTATCTTCCATTTTTTCAAGTTTAACCTATCTTTTATCCCTGAAAGATTTTTTCCTATAAAAATTGAGATAAAGGAAAAATGCCTTCAAAAAAAGTGTGGGAAAAGTGAAAGATAATTAATTAAATACTATTTCTGGTTCATAGTGGAGTAATATTCCAGATTTGGAATTATTACTTCGGAAAACCTTTTTGAAGGCAGAGATTTTTTCACGGTCGGCCGCTGCCGTTATTTTTCATCGACTGGAAAAATAACAAATGCTCAATATTTCTTTTCTACTACAAAAATAGCAGTGAAGTTTCTTTTGGAAGATAAAATCCCAAATTAAACAAATTTCAAATAGGCAAATGCCAAGTTTTAACTTTTTTAATCCCTACTACATGAACTTCCTCATCTACGGAGCCTACGGTTATACAGGCCAACTCATTTCCAGATTAGCCAAAGACAAAGGATACCGACCAACATTAGCCGGAAGAAATCTAGAAAAAACGAAAGAATTAGCAAAGGAATTAGATTTACCTTTCGAAAGCTTTTCCCTTAATGAAACCGAGAAACTTGAAAAAGTGCTTTCAAAGCATGATTTGGTATTACACATTGCCGGACCCTATGCCCATACTGCCGAAATTATGGTAAAGGCGTGCCTGAAAACCAAGGCACATTATCTGGATGTTACCGGGGAATTGGAAGTATTCGAATGGATAGCTACTCAGGATAAAAAAGCTAAAGAAGCAGGAATTGTATTATTACCCGGAACTGGTTTTGATGTAGTTCCTTCCGATTGCCTTGCCCGATACCTTTACGAAAAACTTCCAGATGCCAATAGCCTGGAATTAGCCTGGCAGGGAGGAGGAAAGTTTTCAAGAGGGACAGCTTTAACTATGGCTGAAAATCTACACAAAGGAGGATCAATAAGAGAAAATGGAACTATAAAAACAGTTCCTCCTGCCTATCAGGTAAAGGAAATCTTCATTAATGGGAAGAACAGACTTGGAGCTACAATTCCCTGGGGAGATGTTTCCACGGCATTTTACAGTACAGGAATACTCAACATTAAAGTATTCATGATCGCACCCAAAAGCCTTATCCAAAACATGAAAAGAATGCGATATATCAAATGGTTTTTTGGGTTTGGTTTTGTAAAAAAACAGATGGCTTCCAAAATTAGGAAGAAAGTAACCGGACCAGATGAACAAATGAGAAAAACCAGCAGAAGTCACTTTTGGGGACAGGTAGAAAATGCCAATGGACAGAAGGTTTCAGCCAGATTAGAAACTCCCGAAGGTTATACACTTACGGCTATTACCGCTCTAAAATCTGCAGAAAAATTGATGGAAAATAAACTTACCCCAGGTTTCTACACGCCATCAAAAGCCTTTGGAAAAGATTTCATTCTGGAAGTTGATTCAGTGGTTAGGGAAGAAAGTTAAAGATTAATTGAACTCAGGGTGGCCAAACAGCAGACCCTACAAGAAAAATAAAAAAATAGTTCAACCTTACTTCCATGTATTTCTACATTCTGACTTCTATTTTCCAACTTCTAACCCACTACTCCATCCAAGAACCCAGACCAAATTTAGCCAAGAAATAAGCAAGGCTTGACCAAAACAAAACCATCACAGACATATAAATCAATATTTTGGAAGCAGGGGTTTTAAATCTTTGAGAAATAATTACCCCAAGGGGAATACCAATTAAAATTGGGGAAAGCAGCATTATTCCATAAAAACCATATTTTTTCCAGAACACCAGAACCTTTCTCCATCTGGCATTATAAGGTTTTGGTTCCAATTTGAATAGCCTACTGATGAAAGCCATAATGTTTGGAGCAAAATAAAGCGATATCAGTGCACTAAATAGGGCCGAACTATAATTGAAAATCACCATTTCTAAATAGGAAAAACCAAACCCAAAACTCAATGCAGGACCCACAAAAGTTTTCCACAAACTCAGCAAAAAAACCGTTAAGGCTTTAATGATGTATTCAGAAACTTCCATATTGAATTAACTATAGTTTGTATAAAGAATAAAGTAATAGATTATTTCATCTTTTCAGCTAATCCTTTGGGAAATTAAAATCGCCTTCAAAAACTCATTCCACCTTTCTTTTTGCTTATCAAACCACATCCCGATGGTTTTCATGAAGGTTTAGCCCATTTGGTGGGGGCCTGTAAAAAAGGCGGAGAGGAGCGTAAGATTGCGGGTTAAAGCATCTTTTTTACTGGCTTTTTTTGCAAACTTTTTTGTGGCAAGGGCAGACAGTCCTTGGAATGTGTGTTAGATTGTCTCACAGATAGTAAGTAATCGATCAAATTTAAATATATTCTATTTTGCCAGCACTAATAACCAATAAAATAATACTCTGAACCACAAATGTTTACAAAAACAAGCCCCAAAAACCCATTCCACCTTTCTTTCCAATTTTATACTTTCTTCTTCCCAATTCACCTTCTCAAAATTACAAACTACATCCCATCTTTATAAATTACAGCTTATCTACTAAAAAACTAACAATGAAAATAACCTCCTTGCTCCTCTTATGTACAGTAATATTCGGCTGTTCTAAAACTTCTCTCAATTCTATAATATGGCCAAATGCGAGACCACCAGATCAGTGATGCATACCGGATTGTAAGTACCAGTACTATTTTATATTGAGTACTTTTATCTCATCATCAAAAAGTTGTGGCACCTATTAAGTATATTTAATTCTGCACATCTATTTATCAGGGAAATAACCAAGCTATAAATTTTGCGCAACTTCTGCAGGATGCCGGATACTACACTCCCCAATCAGGAAAGGAACATTTAAAAAAATGGGGACCAGAGCATTGTTATGCTAAAAATGTAATGGACTATTCATTTACTTTCTGGGCTACGAATGAATACTTTATTCCCCCAACGGAGAATTTCAACGGCCTTTTATCCTGAATGGAGATACCTTAAAAGCTTCAAGAATGCCTTTTCAAGGAGAAGATTTTTATAAAACAGATGTCATTACCGACTATCCCATCAAATACCTGAAAGAAGCCAAACAAAAGGAAAAACCATTTTTGCTATACCTTCCTTATCATGCCGCACATTATCTGCTTCAGGCACCACAGGAAGAAATTGATAAATTCGTGGGGAGTATAAAAAGGGTTGGGATAAGATTCGGGAAGAACGATTTAAAAGGATACAGGAATTAGGCTTGGTTAATAAAAATGCAAAGCTCAGCCCACCGGAAGGAAATATCAATAAATTTTGTAAACCTCAACGGAGAAGGCTGGGAATTATACAACTTAGCACAAGACCCCACAGAACTCAACAATTTGGCAGAAGCAAACTCGGAAAGGTTAAGGGAATTATTAGCAAGTTATGAGGAATGGAAGTTAGGGATTGGGGGTTAGAGATTAGGGGTTGGTAGGCAAACAAAACTGGCGCAAGTGCCCGGTTTATATTTTTAACCTTGAAAATTAATGTTTAGAAATGCATAATTAGCAAATAAAAATAGGGCGGATTGTCAGAAAGGCGGGGAGGTGTGTAGGGATTGCGGGAGGAAGCATCTTTCTGACTAGACTTTTTTTGCAAACTTTTTTGTGGCAATGACAAAAAAGTTTGTCGGGTTGAAGGGTGAAACCCTTTGGATGTGAAGTGGATAGATTTCTAATACCAATATTCTTAGTTAAAGAGTCTGGTTTTGAAAGATATACTATTTCAACCTTACAACACCCTTTATGATAGTTATTTGAGACAATTCTAAACCATACAAAACTCACCCCAAAACCTTCCGCATAATTCTAATCTTAAAAAAGATATAAAGCACAGAAAGGTACAATACCATACCAACTGCCATAATGTATTGTAAGTAAATTGGGGTATTGGCAGAATAATAAATCACCATTAAATTGATAACCAACTGAACGGTCATGTACATTCCAGCAACATGAAGGTGGGGAATGCCCATTTCATTGGCAAGATACTGGTACAAATGAGAGCGATGCGCTTTAAAAATATTCTCCCTGCGCAATAACCTTTGGGCGATAGTGATAATGCTATCTATGCCATAAACCGCAAAGAATAAAATGAAGGTAAAGTTCTGAGTGGTGACAATTAAACCGTATAAGGCAAAAATCAGAAGAAAAGCTAAAGAAACGCTGCCTACATCTCCCGCAAAGCATTTGGCTTTCTTTCTGAAATTAAAATAGTTGAATACTACCAAACCCAAAAGGGCATAGATCAAAAAGCCCTGATGAATAAAATCAATTGGTACTGACCACCCGAAGCTATTAAACCTGATAATAAGCAGTGAAATAATAGTAACCAAGCCATACCCACCAGAAATGCCATTAATGCCATCCATAAAATTGAAGGCATTGACAATGCCAGTGGTAAAAATTAGTACCAGTACTAATCCCCATATAGGCAACAGATGCATCAAATCCAATTGAAACATTAGCAATAATATCCCGGATAGATGAAACAAAATTCTGATACGATTGGGAACAGGTTTCATATCGTCTACCATACTGATTAATGCGACCAAAGTCAATCCCAGCGTAAACCAGGGATAACTTCCTTTAGAAAGGATAAAGAAAATTAACCCTACAAAATAAAAGATAACCCCTCCCCCACGAATAATTATCCCTTTATGCGAACTTCGTTCATTAGGCCTGTCAATAATACTAAATCGATCAGCCAGCCGAAAGTAAAGAAATTCCAGGAGGAATAAAGCGATAAATACTATGGAATAAATGAGATAAGGCAATTGGTTGATTTGAATGGGCAAATAATGATGTTGGTTATAGAATAGGATTTAAAAATCCTCCCCTATATCCCCTCCTGAGGGGAAAATAATTTACACATTTAAAGTTGTAATATGTTTAATTATAAAAATCCTCCTCATTTTTCAAGGTAAAAATTAGACTCACAGTGACTTTCCCCCTTGGTGAATGGGCTAGGGGGAGGAAATGGTATATTCACGCTAAACACCCTTTATAATATTAAACCCCTACAAGATAAGCTCTGAAGGGGGTAGATGGAGGTATTAAAACTAAACCTTAAAAGGATGTTCGGCTAAAGGCAATTTTGCCAATGGATGATACTCTCCTTTCAGCCCAATGGGTTTTTCATTCCTGATCTGATGAACAATTTTAATGGAATCAAGTGCTTCTTCTACCCCAAAGCCATTGCCTTTTAATATCTCCTGATAACTTACAGTATGCAATTCGGTAAATCCTCCACTAAATTCTATTTCCTCTCCATCAATGGTTATAGATCGGAAGGTTCTTGCACCTTTTTCTTTAATATGCTCAGGAATAGTATCATAATTAATACTCAGAAACCATTTCACCCTGGCCTGTTCAAACTCCAAATAACCTGAAGCCCGATCATGGGTATGAACATGTATTTTATTCTCCTGAAGCTTACCAAACAAATGCCCTAACATATCAAAAAAATGCACACCAATATTAGTAGCAATCCCACCAGATTTAACAACATCACCTTTCCAGGAAGTATAATACCAATGACCCCTGGAAGTCAGGTAAGTCAAATCAATTTCATATTTCTTATCCTTAGGCCCTTCTTCTATTTTTTTCTTTAAGGCAACAATACTAGGATGCACCCTTAATTGTAAAATATTATAAATCCGTTTTCCGGACTCTTTTTCATACTCCAATAAACCTTCCACATTCCAGGGGTTCAGCACAAGAGGTTTTTCACAAATCACATCAGCTCCTTGTCTGAGGCCAAATCGAATATGAGAATCATGTAGATAATTTGGCGTACATACACTAAGGAAATCAATCCCTTCACCCTTTCTGCTCAGCTTGTCCAAATGTCTGTCAAATCGTTCGAATTCCGTAAAGAAATCTGCGGAAGGGAAATAGCCATCAATTACTCCAACACTATCGAAATTATCTAAGGCAGCCACCAATTGATTTTCAGTATCTTTAATCGCCTTCATATGACGAGGGGCGATATACCCCGCTGCTCCGGTTAATGCAAATCTCTTCATGATATGAATTATCTGTATTGCTCTATATTTTTATATTTTGGTTACTCTTCCCTCCTCCAATTGGTACCAATCTCCACTTTCTTCACATTTCGCTTTATTGGTCTCATTAAAAATTAACCTTTGCCCAAATTCACTCATCCAGCCTATTTGCTTGGCAGGATTACCCACCACCAAACCATAAGCAGGAACATCTTTAATAACCACCGTACCTGCACCTATAAAGGCATATTCTCCTAAAGTAATTCCACAAACAATAGTGGCATTGGCCCCGATAGATACACCCTTCTTTACAATAGTTTTATCATATTGCCCCCTCCTGTTCACTCCACTCCTGGGGTTAATCACATTCGTAAAAACCATAGATGGTCCTAAAAACACATCATCCTCACAGGTCACCCCAGTATAAATGGAGACATTATTTTGCACTTTCACATTATTACCTAAAACCACCTCAGGAGAAACCACCACATTTTGGCCAATATTACATTTCTGGCCAATAATACAATTCGGCATAATATGGGAAAAATGCCAAATCTTAGTCCCTCTCCCAATACTACAGCCCTCATCAATAACAGCCGTTTCATGTGCAAAAAAATCTTGTTTATTCATTAGGCAATTTATAATTAAATAACATCAATTCTTATTTCATTGATATTTTAAAGTTTTTAACATTGAGATTTTGCAAAACAAAATATATTAAAGTGGGACGGCCTGAAAATCTGGCGGGGAGGAGTGCAAGGAATGTGGGGAGAAGCTTAAGATTTTCTTGATTTTTGACGGTCGGCCGCTGCCGTTCGTTTTTTATCAAGAAAAAATGAACATAGCACCAAAGCCCAAAAATTAGTTTTTGCTTATTTTTAATTAATAAATCCATCTTTATTCATTAAACTATTTACGCAATAAGGAGTTTTTTCACACTTAATAAAAAAACTCCTTAACCTTCCCCACAATATACTCCCTCTGCTCCACCATCATCTCCGTATGCATAGGTAAAGAAAGCACCTGTTTACACAATTGCTCCGCCACCGGAAAACTGCCTTTTGGAAACCCTTCCTGAGCGTAAGCTTTTTGTAAATGCAAGGGAAAGGGATAATACACCATAGCCGGTATACCAGCTTCAGCCA
>JAHQVQ010000256.1 GCA_019634305.1 Flammeovirgaceae bacterium
CTAGATTAAATGGGTTGGTTTATCATAGTAATTGGTTGGAAAACTTAATGATTGCTACTTCTGGTAGTAATATCTTTAATCACCGCAAAGCGGTATAATCAGTAATTTTGAAGAAAGGAAAAAGATTGACAACTTTGTTGCAATTCCAGGATTTACTTCCTAACTATTAAGACACAAGAAGGTCAAAGCACTATTAGGTTTTTAAAAGAGTAAAGGTTGTTAATAAAGTAAAAAAGCGAAGTCACCGGAAGGATAGCTTCGCTTTTTTTTTTAACCCCAGACATAAACAGTGAAATTTTAAGGATTTTTCTTATTTGTTTTTTGTGCGATTCATAGACATAGTTTACATTTTCGTTTTGTTAATTTATGATCTTTTAATCTAGATTTGTTAGGTCAATAGAAATGGAGTAAGGCTCTGCTGAGGAGCAACCTTACAATTGATATATTGATGATTATCACTATATGTGACCCGTCCCCTATGTTTGCAGGCTCATTTCTGTGAGAAAACAAAAACAGGAAATTAAAACCTTATTTGAAAAGGGATGGAATAAATCCCAAATTGCACGTGAACTCAATATCCCTAGAAGTACTATAATTTGTAATCATAATTTCTAGATTTTTTATATATCATTGGCATTTAAGAATGTAATTGATTACATTAGTTTGGCAATTAAGAATGTAATAATAATTTTTATGAAAGGAACTCATTTGGGAGAATTCGAAGAAATGATTTTATTAATAGTAGGTATTTTGAAAGGGGAAGCTTATGGAATTTCCATTTTGAAAGAAATTGAAGAACATGCTGGCAGAAGGGTTACAGTTAGTACAATTCATACAGCACTTTACCGCTTGGAAGATAAAGGATTTGTAGAATCATTTATCGGAGGTTCAAGTAAATCAAGAGGAGGGAGGAGTAAGAGACTTTATAAAATTTCGGCAGAAGGAACGGCTGCTCTTGAACATGCAAAAGAATTAAGAGAAAAGCTCTGGAGTATGATGCCATCTTATAATTTATGAAGAAATCACATCCTCCCAAGATAATTGACCGATTTCTGGAAGCAATTCTTCAGGATCGATTTGTTGATGAAGTGATTGGAGATATGCATGAGTGGTATACCTGGAAACGAGAATCCCTATCTAGTCTAAAACTAATGTATGGTTATTTGACAGGTGTTTTATTTTGCTTAAAGTGGTATAAATTTAAAAATATTAAATCTTTATTTCTCTTATTTATAGATACAATTATGATCAGCAATAATCTTAAAATCAGTATCAGGTCCCTACTTCAGCATCGATTGTTTACCATCATAAATATACTTGGGCTAACTTTTAGTTTATTGTCATTTTTATTCATTTATGCTTTTGTTCAGTATGAATTTAATTATGATAATTTTCACACTAAATCAGAGAATATTTACCGTGTTCTAAAGCATAATCCCAAAACAGGAAGCTTTATGAGGTCCACACAGAGTCCGCTTGCAAAAACTTTTTTAACAGATTTTGAAGGAATAATTAAGTTCGCTCGATTTGGGCAGGATCCAGTATTCATTGAGGTTGAAGATCAAAGTTTTTATGAAGCTGCGTTTTACTGGGGGGATTCCACTGTGTTTGATGTATTTACACTTCCCTTTCTTTATGGAAATTCTGAAAAGGCACTCATTGAAAAAAACACCCTTGTCCTTAGCCAGGAAATTGCTGAAAAATATTTTGGAAAAGCAGTAAATCCTGTAGGTAAATTACTTCCTGTAAAAATATATGATGGAAATACCGAGATCCTCATGCGAGTAGATGGCGTAATGAAAAAACTACCTCCTAATACAGACCTACCCTTTGAAATATTAGGGTCTATTTCTAATGGATTTGAATTATATAGCCAATTTAACCATAATTGGTACTTTTCATGGTTACATACTTATGCATATATTCCCAATAAAAATGACCTAGAGCTGATCAAACAACAAATTCCCAATATTGTGGGGCGAACGATGGGGAAGGAAAATGTGGATACGTTTTCTTTTTATTTCCAACCGTTTGAAAAGGTTCATCTATATTCAGCAAATGTAGCCGGTTCTGGAACTGACGGAAATATTAATTATATACTTACATTTTCTATTATAGGCTTTTTTATCATCATTATTGCCTCCATTAATTACTTAAACCTTATCAGTGCAAGGATAAATAAGCGGCAAAAGGAAGTTGGAGTTCGTAAATTATTGGGGGCAAGTAAAAAACAGTTATTAGGTCAATTTCTAACAGAATCTAATCTAACCATATTGATAAGCCTATCTCTTGGGATTTTACTTACCGCTTTATTATGGCCAATATTTATTGATTTTGTGGGTAAGCCTATTCCACTTTCCATTCTTGCAAGCTGGAAATCCTTTGGTATTCTGTTGATGATTGTACTTTTCTGTGGGAGTCTTACTGGATTGTACCCGGCAATTATGCTAACATCACTTTCAGCATCCAAATCATTAAACAATCAGGCTCGGGGCAGAAGAAAAAACGTCCTTTTAAAGGGATTAGTAACTTTCCAGTTCGCCATCTCCATCTTTTTGATTGTTTCTACACTGATAATTTACAAACAGGTAAATTTTATTACTAAAAAGGACCTTGGTTTTAATAAAGATCAATTGATAAGTGTAAAAGTGGAAGACAGGGCTTTACAAGAAAAAATAAAAACCATAAAGGAACAAATACGGGCTTTACCTGCAGTTCAAAACATTGCAGCATCAGGAGAATCTTTGCCTAGTGATATGAATAATGGAGGTCAAATATCATGGGATGAAGAATCTAAGGAGGCAGGACATTTTATCAACCTTGTTTCTGTGGATATTGATTTTTTTGAAACTCTAGAACTCTCTCTAATTGATGGTACAAACTTTATTAATGAGCAGATTTCTACTACAGAAAGTCCTGTAGTTATCAATCGTGCTGCAATGGAATTGATTGGAGTGAATCCTATCAATCAAATCATAGAAATTGATGGCACTAGACATTCAGTTATTGGTGTTACAGAAAACTACCATTATCAATCATTGCAGTCAAAAGTACGTCCCTCTGTTTTTTTAATGGCAGAGCCCGGAACGCGGTTAGGTCCAGATAACCTAATCATTCGTTTGAAAACAGATGATATATTTTCTGCTATTTCTAGTATTGAAAATACCTGGAAGACCTTTTCATCAGATGAACTTTTTGATTTTCACTTTGTAGATGAATCCTACCAGGCAATTTATGAAAATGAAAAACATTTTCTCAAATTGTTTACTTCTTTTGCTGTATTGAGCATAATTATTTCCTGCCTTGGCTTATATGGAATGGTTTTATTCACTACCGAAGAGAAAAGTAAAGAAATTAGTATTCGAAAAGTATTAGGTTCAACCGTTCCACAAATTATTGGTTTGATTTTCCAAAAATTCTTATGGCTTATTTTAGGTGGGTTTATATTTGGTGTTCCACTAGCGTTATACTTTTCCCAAGATTGGCTCCAACAATTTTCCTATCGAATAGAAGTCGATAGTTTAACAGTTATTGTCTCAGGACTTATTGTTTTGTTATTTTCGATATTAACTATAAGCTCAAATACCTTAAAAGCTGCACTAGCTAACCCGGTAAATAATTTAAGGAAGTAATATAAGAACTAATAACTTTCATTATGTTAAGTTTTGCGATTCATAGACATCTTTTCTTTAAATAACAGGGTATAGAAAAATTTCCTGATTGATAAAAAAAGTGGGTATTGGAAAAGAAAAAGTATTATCTTGTAAAAGTACAATAACCAAACTAACCAAGAAATGAATCAAGACAATTTAGCCAAAAAATTTAAGGAAGAATTAGCGAGCTGGTATGCTTTACAAGAAGATCAAACCAGTGGATATGAATATGAGAAAAGCTTTACTGAATTGTGGTTAAAGTTAGGACGTGAAGTTTTCCAGGAAAGTTTAGGGGATGGTGTTTATCAAAAGAATAAGAAAAAAAAATAAAATCGCTTTACGGGACGGTAGTTGTGGGAAAGCAGCATGTGTTGGCCAGTTGTCCGAATGGTTTTCGAATGAGCAGTTATCTACAAGATATAGTAGCTTATTTAGGGAGCGATTATGTATTTGAGGAGGCCAGTGGAGTATTAAATAAGCTGTTATTCTTGGATGTTTCAGCCAAACAAATAGAAAATGTTAGTGAAAAGATAGGGCAAACCCTTCAGGAAGAAGAACAGGAAAAAATAGAGCGACAAGAAGCCCTTCCCAGTGATTTAGCCAATAGTCAGGAAGTGTTGACCTATGTGGAAATGGATGGTTCAATGGTTTTTACCAGAGAGGAAAAGTGGAAGGAAACTAAGTTGGGGAGGATTTTTCAATTACCCATTAATCAAGAGCCCACTGGGATAAAGCATTCTCCAATATTTTACTCATTTGGGAGATTCAGCAACTTTTCTGTCGGGACTGGAACGTTTAATTCCTGAGGTAGCCAGTCCAATATTTATAGCCGATGGCGCTAGTTGGATCTGGAATTGGGTAAACAAGCATTATCCCAATGCAATCCAAATACTGGATTTCTATCATGCCATGGAATATGCTCATGGATTCGCCAGAGAAGCCTTTCCAGAAAAAGTAAATAGGAAGTCCTGGATAGATGGTGTCAAGAATTACCTATTGACTGATCGGATTGGAGCATTGATTCGACACTTTGAATGCTTGGAATCCAGAGTGAAGCCGGAACATTTACCATTACTATTGAAACTGAAAGCCTATTACCAAAACAATCAAGAACGTATGTATTATGGTTTTTACAGAGATAAAAAGTTATTGATAGGCAGTGGGGCTATAGAATCAGCCCACAAAGAAGTCATTCAAAAAAGAATGAAATTGTCAGGACAAAGATGGTCAAAGCAAGGAGCAAAAGCGATCTTGCAATTAAGAACAACTAAGAAAAGTGCAAAATGGAATCAGGTTATTCAGATCGCTAAACATGGGAAAAGGGCAGCCTAATCGGGAAGTTTTTTGTATACCGTGTGCCTTGAAATGAACTACTTGCCAGAACCATTTGGTGGAAAAGGCAACAGTATCATAAGCTATAACTTAGATGGAGGCAGGTCCTGCGTAGGCTGTCTAACA
>JAHQVQ010000257.1 GCA_019634305.1 Flammeovirgaceae bacterium
AGACAAACAAACCAATTACAGTCGAAAAAATATTCCCTAAAAATCTCATTATTTATATTATTGTTAAAAGCAAGTCAAGGAATATTATTTAAGTAGATTTACCTTGACCAACCTGATATTCATTACTTAAATTATTAATTAATAAATTGTAAAATATAGATTTTTCAAAACATTAAAACCAAAAAAAAACAATAACCAATATTATAAAAAAAATATCATCAAAATTATAAGCCTAGAAATTGGATCTTTACTCCACTATTTGTTTTTTTATTATTAATATTTTTTTTTAATTTCCACCCTCAAAACTATAAATAACTTTTTTGAACTTTTAGTTTTAAATACTAAGAAAAGTATTTCACTTTAAAACAGTCCTTTATTTTTTAAACTAAACTATACTCAAGGGTATTTTTCTTTTAAATACTTCTCATTATCAGCTACTTAATAAGGTTTAATCATTTTTCTTGAATCTAATTTTATTTCAATTTTTTGTTTTTAATTATTAAAAGTAATAATTATTAGCGTTGGTAAACTTTAAGCATAAAAAATTACCAAAGTATGCGAAAATATTTTTTAAAATAATCTAAATACAATTTTTCCCGTATAAGCTGAATTGAACTAATCCCCTAGAAAATGTTTTCAAAGATTTTTTCATCACTTTCATTACTACTTTTAATCTTTATCCAACTTCCACTACATGTTTCAGCTCAAGCACCTGGATGGACAGATTATGTAGAAAGAACAAATCAATTTCCTAAAGGCAGTTATATTGTAGGGTTTAATTCTGAAAGGAATGTAAGTTCTTCTCAAGCTGATGCAGTTCTGGAAAACTTATTAGATTATGCTAAAATTCAATTAATAGAATCCATTAGTGTCACCATTAAAAGTATCGGAACACTTAACATTACCAATATAAATTCACAGACCCACGAATACTTCAAAAAAACCAGCGCCTCCTATTCCAAAGTAAATGTAACCGGTCTAAAAACTGACATTTATTATGATAAAAAGAAAAAGGAAGCTTTTGCCATAGCCTATGCCAGTAGAAGTGAATTAATTGATACCTATAAGGATAAAATAAAAAAAGGGTCAGCGGTTATAAAAAGAAAAATTGAGGCTGCTAATACATTCAAAACCAATGGCGATAATCAAAACGCCATGAAAAACTACTTTGAAACGCTGCCTGTGTTCCGAGAAGTAGAAGAAGCTTATACTATAATTGTAGCCCTCAACACAGGCTTAATTCAGGAAATTGAGCCTGTCATTCAGGAAATAAACAATCAGAAATTTACTGTCAATCATGCTGTAGCTGATCTTCAAAAAGGAGATGATTTAAGCTTGGATGATGTTGCCTATTTAATGGCTAAGGGTTTCCAAATTCAAACTAACAAACCTAAAAGACCTATTCAATTGGCCAATTTTACTTATCAGGATTCTAAAATGGGAAGTCCTTTTTCCAAAAGATGGGCTTCTGTTTTTGAGAAAAAACTTGTAGATGCAGCTGATTACCCAATTGTAAAACTTCAGGCTGATAATTTTTATACAGGAAGTAATATATTTAAATCAGAAGAAGAAAAAGATCCCACAGAATCTTTATATATGATTACCGGAACCTATTGGGAAGAGGATGATAACATTAAAATAATTTCCATTTTAAGAGAAATAGAATCTGGAAAAGCTTTAGCCAGTATGGAGGGTTCATTAGATGTTTCCTGGCTTTTGGCCAATAATGTTCGTTACAGACCAGAAAATTTTGAAGTGGCCTATGAAAACCAAAAAGTTTTCTCCAAGGATGAAATTGTAGGTGGGGAATTAATGGTAGATCTATGGACAAATCACGGGGACGATAATCTGATTTACTCAGAAGGGGAAACAATGAAAGTTTATGTGAGGGTGAATAAGCCTTCTTATTTAAGGTTCATATATCACCTGGCTGATGGTACCAAAGTCATGTTACTCGATAATTATTATATTGATGATAGTAATATTAATAAAGTTTATGAAATCCCTGAAGAGTTTGAATGTTCTGCGCCATTTGGAGTGGAGACAATGCAAGTTAATGCTCAATCAAAAAAGTTTGATCCATTAAATTATAATTATCAGGATGGTTATCAAATTATTACTGATGATTTGGAAGAAGTAGTCAGTAAAACCAGAGGGTTCAAAACTAAGAAGAAAGTCAGCAATGCGGAAAAAAGAGTGATCATCACCACCATTGCAGAAAATTAATAAAAATCATTTATTTATAAACTATGCTAAAACCGTTTTTTAATGGTTAGTTCTTAATAAAATCGACTATTAATACAGATTTCAATAATTTATTTTTAACCATCAAAGTTAGTATGTCATCTAATTATTCACGCTACCCAGTTACTATCATTTTTAGTTTTATTCTTATTTTTCTATCTCTCCAAAGCTGCGTGAGCCAGCATAGGAAATTTAGGAAAATGGCAGAAGATGCTTTTGAAGCAAGAAGGTATGATGAATCCGTAAAACAGGCGGTAAATTCCCTTTTCGAAAAACCTGAAAAAAACACTAAAGCTCAGGAAGTATTAGAATTAGCTTATCCAAGATTCATTAATGATTATGAGGATAAAATAAAAAGGCTTCAGGCTCAATCCTCTTCATTTAGCGATGATAAAACCGTAAAGGAAAGACGGGAAATTGTAAGCCGCTATGAAACTTTAATTAATTATATCAATGATATAAAAAATCTCCCCCCTGCTGCATTTAAGATGAAGAGAAGGACAATAGCCTTTCAATACAATGACTATTATAACCAGCTTACTGAGGCAAAAAATAATCTTGAAAGAGGAATTGAAGATGCGGCAGAGCTCCATTATCAAAAGGGCCTAAGCCTTATGGCATCAGGAGGTATTCCCAATAATAAAGAAGGCGCCAAAGAATTTAAAAAAGCACTTGGCTATGTTCCGAATTACCGTGATGCTACTGATAAATATAATGAAGCTAGAAAAGCAGGAACTACCCGTATTGCCATAATTCCATTTGACAACAAGAGTGGAAGAACACATTATGGTGCAATTGGGGAGATGATTACCGATAAGGTAGTTTCTATCATGTTTGAAGACCAGACAGCAATGGAATTTTTAGAAATAGTAGACAGGGAACAATTGGAAGTTGTAATGAAGGAGCAAAAACTATCCTTATCGGGTGCTGTAGATGATAATACTTTAGTTGAAGTAGGTAAAATATTGGGGGTACAGGAAATGATTACCGGGAGAATAACTCAAATAATTTCAGACAAGGAGGATATTAATAAGGAAAGCAAACCTATTAAAAGAACAATTAAGGTAAAAACAGGAGAAAAAACCAATTCAGAAGGTAAGAAAGAAGCTGTTTATGGTGATAGGGAGGTTAGTGCGGTAATTACCCAATTTTCCAAAACTGCAGGAGCTAAGATGAGTGGTTCTTATAAGATTCTGGAAGTTAAAACTGCCAGATTAATAGAAACAAAATCATTTGATGAATCGTATAGCTTTTATCATGAGTGGGCTACCTTTAGAGGAGATGAAAGAGCATTAAATTCATCTGAAAAAAGGCTTGTGAGTGTAAAAGAAAAAAATGCCCTTTCTGATGGTGAAAGAGTAAATGCGGTTGGAAATAAACTTGCAAAGGCTCTGGCTACTAAAATTAAAGAATACACCAGATAAGGATTATTGAAGCTTTTTGAAATAACTATTGGCTTCTAAAACGTAAAAAACTAAAACCAAGAAACCTAAACCCATGAAAAAGATAATACTTTCACTGGTTTCCTTTATTTTCATTCATCAGGTGGTATTGGCTCAGGCACCCCAATGGACTGATTATTATAAAAGAAAAAGTGCTTATCCGGAAAATTTATTTTTAACCGGCTTTACTTCACAGGGAAATGTTGCAGATGGCAATAAAGAATTATTTGATGTTTTAAGCGAAGTAGCAAGGAAGCAATTGATTGAATCTATTCAGGTTTCGATTAAGAGTGTTGCGGAAATAAATATTCAAAACATCAACAGCAAAACGCTTGAACAATTCAAACAATCCAGTGTTTCCCTTGCCCAAGCCAATATTGTAGGGCTTAAATATGAAACTTATTATGATAAGAAAAACAAGGAAGCTTATGCCTTTACCTATGCACGTATAAGTGAAGTTATTGATTATTATAAAAACACGATTTCCAGTAATATTGATAAAATCAATCAGAAGGTTACAGCAGCAGAGCAGGCAATTGCAAGTGATGATAAACAATCGGCTCTAAAAGCATATTTTGAATGTAATCCATTATTTCTTGAAATTGAAGAAGCGCAGTTCATTCTACTTGCGTTAAAAGAAACCTCCGAAAATGCCATTCAGTCCAACAGGGTAAATAAACTTGATCTAAAAGTAAAAGAAGGAAAGTCTCAATTACTTAACAGTAAACAACTAACTTTAGATGATGTTGGCTATTTTATGGCATATGGATTATTCCTTCAAACTGATAAACTTGATGGGGCAATTGAATTAAATCCTATCACCTATCAGGATACAGAATTAGAGAGTGAATTGTCAGGGGTTTTCGATAAAGTATTTGAACAAAACCTGGTGAATGTTTCAAAATATCAAATAATTAGTGCCGGAGGAACAGGAGCTACTTATAGTATTTCGGGGACTTATTGGGAGCAGGCCGATTATATTCAGATGGTTGCTAACCTTAAGGAAGTAAAGTCTGGGAAAACTATAGCCAGTGCTGAAGGGGTTTTACCGTTTTCCTGGGTAGAAAAAAACAAAATTGATTATATACCATCCAGTATAAAAAAGGCTGAGTTTATTGATTACCTTGAACTAAAAGCCCAGGAAACTAAACTAGAAGGAAAAGCAAATCAGGATTTAAAATCTCCTATTGTAATAAATGCCATTTTTTCCGGCACATCGGAAACAAATCAATTAGCTAACTTGCCAATCAAATTTTCCTTTTTGGGAGAAGGAGATAAGGAAATTGGCATTACAAAAACAGACAGAAATGGCATAGGAAGATTTTTTGTTGGAAAAATCACTTCTGATAAAAAAATGCAAATCATCCAAGCCGAATTGGATGTGGCTACTTACCTTGGAATTGATATTACTTCACGGTATTATCAAAAAGTTGTTCAGGAGCATAGAATTCCTTCAGCCAAGATCTTCTTAAGTGTTTCAGGATTATTAATGTACATCACATCTAATGAAACAAATGGAGGTAGAAAATTGACGATTCCATACCTGGAACCATCGCTTAAGCAGATTCTTTCTGACAATGGATTTGCTTTTACAGATGATATGTCAAAAGCTGATTTTTCTATCGATATCCAAGCCAATGCCAGGAATGGTTCTTCATTCGATGGAATCTATTTTTCTTTTGCTGATGCAACAGTTTCTGTTATGGACTTAACAACTGGTAATGAGGAGTATAAAGGTTCTTTTAAGGATGTAAAAGGCGGTGGAGCAAACTATGACAGAGCTGGAATTGCTGCTCTAAAAAAGATCTCTGATCAGGTAAGTAAGGACATGTTAAACGAATTAAAAAAATCATAAAAATCCTTTTTATTAAACCTTATTTTAAAGCCCTCGTATAACGTTCTAAAAATAAAATACAGCTTTGTTAAAAACTTATTTTAATAAAATTCCAGTGAAAAACTTTAATGTAAAGCTTTCCGTTATAAGACTAAATTTCATTATTGAAATTTAT
>JAHQVQ010000258.1 GCA_019634305.1 Flammeovirgaceae bacterium
CTATTATCTGTAAATTTGCTTCCATTGTAAAAGTGTTTTAGTTGGAGAATATAGTGGCATAACTTATTCCCAATTTTAACACTTTTTTTTATGTATAACTACTTGAAAATTCTAGCATTTCCTTATGGAAACGGCATTGGGAGTACCCACCGCATTAAGAAATTTTTGAATTGATCCTGTATGTAGCAACGGAGAACCCTCTTTCACATAAACAGTTTGTAATCTGGCATCATCATCAAAAACAGATTTTACCTTGGTGCTGTCCCCAGCCCTCATACCATCAAACATTTGTTCAATCACCTTCCTTACTTCAGCAATTTCAGGATGATCATTTGCAAAAGTGGCACTTTGAAGGAGAAAAAGAGTAATTATAAAAATGCATCCTTTTACTTTATTGTGAGTTTTCATTGTGCGGTATTCTAGAATTAAAATATTTAAATCTAAAAATTGAAAACAAAGCTAATCGTCACAAAATGATTTACAAGAATGGTAAAAAAACAGTTTCAATTAGAAATCAGAGATTCATAATGTTGGATTACAGCAACCAAATCCTCTGCTTTTTTCATCTTTAATTTCTGTTTTTTGATAAAATATCCCACCTCACTTCCATGAGGTTCAAAAACTTGAAGATTATCTTTATACGATTTCTCTACTTTAAAAACCTCGTTTCCTTTGGAAAAGAAAAAGTCGTGTTCTTTAGATGCACTTTCCCGCATTCTGATGGAATTATATCCAGTGACATAACTGGAATTATATACATCTACATCTTTTTTGGAAAACAACTTAATCGGACCTTCATATAAAACCTCATAAACTCCAACCAATGGAACCCCATCCAATTTATAATCGAAAGCATTTACAAAAAGGGAAATTAATTTGGAATCAGGATGATACCATTCGAAAGATTTGATTTGTTTGAGCTCTAATGGATGAATAGCATCATCCAACTTCACTTCCAGCCTGTTATTTTCCAAATCATATCTGAGAGGATAGCCTTCTACGATTTTTCCATCTTTTAAAGCCACCTTGCCATCCAACCATTCTTCATTGATAAAATAATGTCCGCTACTCTCATAGGTCACAAAAGGAACATTTCCGTATGGAGTTCTAGTGTATGGATATCTGTTATATCCATAAGGCCATGGGGAATAGATTTGTCCCTGAGCAAAATCAGCTAAAAAAATCACCATCAATAAAAACAGCCATTTCAAATTTTTCATTACCATAAGATTGTTTGTGGTTAACTGTCCAGATACAAAATAAAGCTAAATAGTTAACAACATGGGTAGAAAAAAGATTCTTGTATTAGAATAAAGGTAGAAAACCATTGTATTTGCAATTCACAAAAGGTCAACTAAATCTTAAAAAAATAATTTTTAATGGCTTAAAAGTTAAAAATCATTAAATCCTGGAATTATAGAAATGATAAAGGCATCTTTGATTTACCCAATACATTTTAATTTAAAACCCTCTTTAAAATGGCTTTACCCTATCTAATCAGGAATTATCTTAAAATTACTTTCAGGCAATTAAGTCGAAATAAACTATTCACCCTTATCAATGTGATTGGGCTTTCTGTTGGTCTTTCCATTGCCTTTTTCATAGCAATGTTTATCATAAATGAATTGAGCTATGAAAGGATGCATAGTAAAAAGGAAAGGATTTTTCGGCTTACCATGCATGCCCAAGATGCCAATTATAACATGCATTGGGCAAGACAAAACCTGGATTGGATTAATAACATTCCTGAGATATTTCCGGAAGTGGAGGAACTGATTCGATTTCAGGATTACGATCCTAGAAACATTGTAGTAGGAGAAAATAATTTTAAAATCCCATATGCTTATAGCACTGATGCTGAAGTTTTTAAAGTCTTTGATTTTAATTTAATTTCCGGAGATCCAGCCACTGCTCTTGAAAATCCCAATGCGGTTGTTCTTACACAATCTATGGCGCTTAAATTCTTTGGGAAAACCGACCCTATGAATAAAGAAATTGCCTTTATGGGAAAAAATGGCACTGAAAAGAAACACTATAAAGTCACCGGGATTATGGAAGACTTCCCTTCCAATACCCATCTTCCTATCAATTTACTAACCTCTTTCGATTCTGCAGAAGCCCGAACAGGATGGGCCTATACCTATATATTACTAAAACCAGAATCGCCATTGGATCAATTTAATAATAAACTCCCTGAATTTATTAAGCAGAATACAATTGCCAATGTTGGCTCAAATTTAGCATTGCCATTACAACCAATTGCTTCCATACACCTACATTCTGATCTGGCAAGAGAAATAAAATTAAATGGGAATATTTCCCATATCTACATATTTGGAGTGGTAGGATTATTTGTCCTTTTTTTATCTGCTATTAACTTTATTAATTTAAATGTTGCTCAATCCTTAAAAAGGGTAAAAGAAATTGGAGTCAGGAAAACTCTTGGCTCATCAAGACAGAATTTGGTAGTCTATTTTCTTTTGGAGGCTAATGTCATCACCCTCTTAGCTACAATTTTGGGAATGATACTCGTAATGGTTGCCCTTCCTTACTTCAACCAGATTATTCCTGTCGCCATTCCTATAATTACTATCCTCCCAATTGCTTTAGTAATTGCCCTATTCATTGGAGGAGTGGCAGGGTTTTATCCTGCCTTTATTCTTACAAGAAGAGGCGCTATCGATGCCATAAAAAGTAAAAATGGCTTTAATCCATCAAAGGGAAACTTTAGTGTTAAAAATGGATTAGTGGCTTTTCAACTGATTCTGTGTATAACTTTAATTAGTAGTGCACTAATAACTGAATCTCAATTTAAATTTCTTATTGAAAAAAATCTGGGATTAGAAAAAGAACAAATTTTCGCTATTACTAATATTCCGGATGAGGTAAAATATAAATTCCATTTTCTGCAAGATCAATTGAACCAGCAGCCTGGAGTAAAAGGAGTCGCTGCCTCCATGGAAGTTCCATCCAGAGCAATAAGGGATACAGGTCCCATTTATGCAGAAGGGTTAGCAGAAGACCCCCAAAATGCCCCTGTAATGGATATTCAAATTATAGATGAAAACTTTATTGATTTAATGAACGTGGAACTTTTGGCTGGAAATAATTTCCAAAAAGGCAACACAAATGAAATTAGTGAAGAAAATAAACAAAACCTGATCGACTATTTGCAGGGCCAACCCAGGAAATATATTATAAATGAAACAGCTATGAAAATGGTAGGCTGGCAAAGCCCTGAAGAGGCAATTGGGAAAGAATTTGGATGGAGTATTGGAGGAATTACTTTGCAAAGAGGACCTGTAATTGGAGTGATTAAAGATTTCCATCAGGAAAGTTTAAGAAGTAAAATAGATCCGGTAGTGATTATTAATGAACCTATTTGGGTGAGGAACATTTTGGTAAAAATGGATGGGAAAAACATTCGGCAAACTGTAGCATCCATCCAGAACATCTGGAAAAGCAACTTCCCCGAATATGCCATGGAATACGCCTTTCTGGATGAAATGTATAACAGGCTTTATGAAAATGAACAAAGGCAATTACAATTGATTTATATATTTTCCAGCCTTGCCATTCTTATTGCCTTTCTGGGAATTTTTGGGATGCTTTCTTATACACTCAAAACCAGGGAAAAGGAAATTGCCGTTAGGAAAATACTTGGGGCGAACCTTTCGTCCTTATTTGTATTGCTAAGTAAAAACTTCATTGTACTTACCCTCATTGGAATTTTTATCACTATTCCGCTTACCTGGTATAGTATGGATATATGGCTTCAAAATTATGTTTATAGAATTGAAATTACACCATTTAATTTTCTAGCTGCTGTTTTAATAATTTTATTGGTTTTGGGCATTACTGTATCATTTCAAATGGGAAAAGTGGCTAATAATAATCCATCAAATACATTAAGAGCTGAGTAGAAAACTTAAATGCTCGATGTTCATTTAGTATTAGCCTATTTTTAGTAGAAATATGATTTAAGGACATTTTTTCTACTTTTATAACCGATTCCGATTGCCTTTATTTCCAGAATAATTCATGCTGGAGTATAAAGCTTATTCCCCTTCAAATAAACATCAACTAGCATAGCATGCTATACCAACCAACTTAAATTTAAAAGTTTTGTCGCTTAAAATAATAAAAAGCCTCCTAACAGACTGTTTACTATTTTGCATGGCTTTGGCTTTGCTCAAATAGACTCTTTAAAAGAGAACTGGTGATGAAAAATCTACTGGTCTTGGTCTGGCCATTGTAAAAAAAGATGTAGAAGCAATGGCGGGAGAAGTCTGGTGTGAAAGCAAGATTAACCAAGGCTGTAGTTTTAAATGTGACATTACCCCTTGCTATACTTGGGTAAAATTTTCCTAAATTTTTGGTGCTTGCCTAAAAGCAATTACAGTCAAATGGGAAAATTCCGTTTGTTCCCCAGACTCATTAGAATTTGATTTCCTATTATTAGTAGTGTTTTTTCCAAGTATCTGAAAGAGAAAATAAAGCTATTCAAAAATTATAGTACTGGTGCTCAAACTCTTACTTATCAACAATTCTGTTTCAAGTATTGCTACAATCCAAAATTGTTTTTATGGGTTTTGAAAACATAAACCATAGCCAAACCAACCAGTAAAGAATGGCCTATTGAATAAAAAAACAATATGAATCTTTCTTTAAGTGGATTTTTACCTTCGTAAAATTTTGAATACAGTACCTAAATAGCATTGGATTAAAAAATCATTGTTAAGAAGCCAAATTGGAAAAGAGGTGTATCTCGCCAGCCAATTGCCATTTCATTAAAATCATAAACAAATATCAGTTTTAATCACGCTTATTTTTTGTTATCAACTTTGATTTCAATTCCATTAAATTTTAACCAATCTTTCGCCATACCCATAAATCTTTTTAAGAAATTTTCACTCAAAAATAAATTTGACCAGTTATCAAACCTTTGTGATTGAACACCAAGGTAGAATATCCATATACTTAGACCAGAAAATGGCAACAATTTTTTTTCTTCTTCTGATATACTTGTGATAGATTCATATCCTGAAAAAAAAGCCGCTTTTTTAGTGTTATATAACTTTTTATCCGCCTCATGATGATACATCTGCATAATGAAATAGGCAATATCATGTAAAAGCCATCCATTGCCACAAAAATCGAAATCAAAAATGGTCATTTCAGATTCATTTTTAATATGCATATTGTCATACCAGATATCAAGATGAACAACTCCTTTTCTTAGTGTTTCTGGCTTTAAGATAGAAAACTCCTTTTCAATTACTTTAACTGCTTGATTGATAAATTGCATTTCTTCATTGGTCTCAGAAAAATGGACTTTTGCATGATCATATGCCAATAATACTAATGAATCAGCATTATATGTTATTCTCTGTAAACTCAAATTTTGAGTAACTTGATGAAGCTGAGCCATTAATTTGCCAATATTGTATCCTGTATCTACAGAAAACTCTCGTACCTTTCTTCCTTCCGCAAAAGAAAAGAGCACTCCATACCTCAAGCCTTCTGGTGCCTGTAATTCTAAAATATACTCGTTATGCAGATTTAATATTGGATAGGACACTGAGATATTATGTTCCTTCAATTGATTGAGTAACCTGATTTCCTCTGAAATTTCAAGTGCAGTCCTCCATTGAAAACTATAAATTCTCAACACATATTTCTGTTCCGGAGTAGTTACAATATACGAATGGTTAATTCCAGTTCGAAAAATATTACATTTTGTATTGGAACTAAAACCATAGTGTTCTCGAAGTAAAACAGAAAGGTAATCTCCAGAAATTGTAGAGTCAGTTACGGGTATGTTATTCACTTAATGAAGTTTTTTTTGATCTGATTAATGAAAAAAAAGTCTACTACCCTTTACAAGTTAAGTAGAAAAGTAACAACTTTTGCCTGCCTTGCCAAATGCTAAGGCTTTAGCATTCAATTTTTCTAATCCATTGAAATGTACTGAATTTTCCCATGAAATACCAAGTGTTGAATAATTGTTAGGTTAAACGCATGAAAATATTCAAACACTATTTGGAGCTTATGAGGCTCGATTTTATTTTTTAATTCAAAAAATAAAATTATTGAAATCTATTCTAACTTCCTTCTAAGAGCTATCTAAAAATTTGATGCGTTTAACCTAAATAATTGTTTAGTTATTAAACAAAGTACAATCCTCTCAATCCTTAATATTTGCTGGTGTAGTTAATTGCTTATTTTTTATTATAAATATCCTTATATTCCATAAGTGATAGCATTTGTAAAGCATATCGTTTTCCCAACTTTCTATAGCCTTCCGAATTAAAATGGGCTGTATCTTTCCCTGGGCATCCTTCAGATGAAATAATGTGTGCTGTTGAAATAGTTTCAGGTAGTTTATTAATTATTTCATTCATACTCGAACAGCAATTATTTTCACCCGAATAGACTTCACCCGCTAAAAGAGGAACATTCTCACTCTTCAAGGAAAGTTCGGATAAAATATCATTGTAGATCTTATTAACATACGAGGGCCATAAACTATCGCCTGTATTAGTTTCACCCTGATGCAAAAGAATACCCTTGATAACACCACGCTTTTTTGCCAATTTAGCAAGGTCAATTAGGTACTTATGTGGATTCCCTTTATAAGCGGCTACTTTTGTTGTAAACCAGCTTTCTTTATAGGTAGAATCGTAATCCTGATAAATATCCTTGTCAAACAATCTAATATCACAACCGCCAACGGCAACATTAATAACACCAATCTTGATACTATCCGGAAGATTTTCAACCATAGTTCTGCCAAAATAATCAGCAGGAGTTAGACCAGACTCACATTGGCATAAAGGAGGAGTTGCTGTATACCAGGTACCAATTGTTCTTTTTGGGTTAGAACAATCCAATGCCTGCATAACTTGAAATCGACTATTGACAGTTTTATCTTGTTCTTCTATTTTGCCTTGCCCTTCCATGTTTGACTGTCCAAAGCAAAGGTAAATGTGAAAATTAGAATCTTGTGCAAAGACATTCGAAGTAAAAAACAATAACCCTATGAATGCTATACATTTAACCTTCTCCATATTTTTTGTGGATTGTGGTATTATTACTATTTCGATATTCATAAAAATTACAGGAAAACTATTAAAAGATTAAAAAAAAATTTCACAGTAAATTGAATTACTAAGGAGGACTTTTTATCTATGGAAACTTTGACCAAATCATAGATCGTATTGGTCAATATATTTCTGATCCAATTCTTCTGAATCTTTATATTTCACTCTCAGATCTGTCAGCTTTGCTTTTAAATCTTTTACTATTTCCTGATAGGCCGGATCATCGTACACATTATTCATTTCCTGTGGGTCTTTCAGTCTGTCATACAATTCCCACTCATCAACATCGAAATAGAAATGAGCCAGTTTAAATTCCTTAGTCACCACTGCATAATGCCTTTTTACCATGTGAACACTTGGGTATTCGTAATAATGGTAGTACACTGATTCTCTCGTCCATTTCTCAGTTTGTCCTTTCAATAATGGAATCAGGCTTTCTCCTTGCATATCCGATGGAGCTGTAATTCCCGCTATTTCCAGAAAAGTCTGGGCAAAATCAAGGTTTTGAACCATTTCATCATTTGTAGTACCTGGCTTTATCTCATTTGGCCATCTAATTAACAATGGAGTTTTGAAGGATTCATCATAAATAAATCTTTTGTCAAACCAACCGTGCTCTCCTAAATAAAATCCTTGGTCGGAAGTATAAATAACGATGGTATTTTCAGTTAATCCGCTTTCATCCAGATAGTCAAGTACTCTTCCTACATTATCATCTACTGATTCGATACTGCCCAAATAATCCTGCATATACCGCTGGTATTTCCAGATCATTTTTTCTTTATCACTCATCTTAGGCCAGTGCTCTTTAAAGGCCGCATTTACAGAATCAAGGATGGGGTCGTAAAGGGCTTTTTGTTCAGCATTTGTTCTGTTGTATGGGCCATCAAAGCCTTGACTTCCACCTTCTACCACAGGTAATACTTCCCCCATCTCAGCCAAAGTTTCTGGTCGTATTTTAGAATCATGGGCATATTTCATATGGGTAAGCAAATTCATTTCTGCTGTTTTTGCGGCAGACCCTCTGTTTTCATAATCATCGAATAGGGAGGCTGGAAGCGGGAATTCCTTTTGGGTAAATTCCTTAAACTTATCAGGTCTTGGCCACCAAGGTCTGTGAGGTGCTTTATGCAAATACATCATCATGAAAGGCTTTTCCTTATCTCTTTTCTCATCCAGCCAATTGATGGTTAGATCGGTGATAATATCGGAAACATAGCCGGTGATTGTAGTATCGCCTTGTGGAGTGATGAATTTAGGGTTAATGTAATTTCCCTGTCCAGGTAAAATCATGAAATCATCTACGCCTTTGGGGTTATTTCCAAAGTGAAGTTTTCCATACATCGCTGTTTCATAACCAGCATTTTGGAAAAGTTGTGGAAAAGTAGTTTGCGTTGTATCAAATGGGGAATAATTGTCAATTTTTCCATTCAGGTGAGAATGTTTTCCGGTAAGAATCACTGCCCTGGAAGGTGCACAAATAGAATTGGTAACACAGGCATTGGTAAACAAAATACCCTCATCGGCCAATCGATCGATATTAGGCGTTTTTAATAATTTATCATCATATGCACTGATGGCCTGGTAGGCATGGTCATCAGACATAATGAATAGAATATTTGGTCTTTTAGGAGCATTATTTTCGGCAACCTGCTCCGGCTTATTACAGGAGGAAAGTGCCATAATAAAAGTGCCTAATAACACAAGGATAATCTGGATTTGATTTCGCATTTTCATTCTCAATAGTGTTAACTTATTAAGTTACAAACTTACAATAATTCCTAATTTAGAAAAGGTAAATAGGAATGAATCCTTCTTTTACACAAAATCTTCAAAAATTCATGGAATTAAAATGTCCTAAACGCCTTCTTGCAAGGCTCTTTTTAGGTTTTTTCGGGTTATGGAATAATGCTTTTTTTTTATATATTAATGTGACTAAAACCCCAATAAATGAAGGAATTTTTCAACCATAATTCATTGAATTCACCCTCACCCTTTTATATACTGGCTGTTTTTTTCATTTCCCTGCTTGCTTTTGAAAATAAACTAATGGCCCAGCCAGAAAAAGAAGTTTTTATTGAGCGGGTTACGATGCAGGATGGTTCTAACTTTGGAAGTATTTATTGTATTTGGCAGGACTCAGATGGGTTTATTTGGATAGGAACTGAGGAAGGAGTCTACCGGTATGATGGTTACGGATTCAAAAAGTTCATAAAGGAACCTGGAAATGAAAATAGTCTTATTTCTAATTTGGTAAAGGAAATTACAGGAAAGGATGAACTCATTTATATCGCAACCTTCGAAGGCCTAAGTGTTTATAATACTGTATTTAATACATATTCTAATTTTCCATCAGAAACACATTTTGAAAACGAAAGCTTAAGATGCCTGAAACTGACTGCCTCTGGGAATTTATACATCGGAACAACCTCCAAATTATTCCAGCTGGAAAACGACCAAATCATCCCCTTAGAAATACCCCAAAAGTTTGGATTAATTAATACCATTTTTGAGGACAATGAAAACAATCTTTGGATTGGAGGAGAAAAAAGCTGCGCAGTTTATTATCCAAAGACTGGAAAATTTAATACACTCCCTTTTTCTACAAATAGAACCTCTACAATAAACACCTTTTTTGAAGACGATAATGGAATGCTTTGGGCTGGGGGAACAAATAGTCCATTGCAATTTATTGATAAACAAAATTGGGAGATCCTTACTTACCAACAAAAAACGGGAAGCAAACTCCCTTTTGATAGTGAGGATATCGTAGAATCTGTTGCTCAGGATTTTTATGGCAACTTGTGGTTAGCTACTGAACCTCAGCCTTACTACTTTAATAAAAAGGCGATAACGGAAGGAAAAATAAAGGAGCAGTGTTGCTTGGATGGATTATTCCTTTCTGAAAACTTTGTAATTGAGTCTTACAGTGTACTTTTTACAGACAGAGATGGAAGAATCTGGCTTGGCAGCTTCTCAAGCGGACTTTATGTAATTGATTTTAACAAAAATAAAGCTTCCCACTATTACTTTAAACCTTATAAACCAAATCATTTAAGTCATAATAATACTACCTGTTTTGCTGAGTCTCCGGGAGGAAAAATTTGGATAGGAACAGATGGTGGAGGATTAAATTGTTTCGATAAAAAAACCAGAATTTTCAAGACATTTAAAAAAGACAAAAACGATCCGGAAAGTATATCGGGTATTATTCCTTTAACACTTGCCTATGATAGTGTGAGGTTTGGAATCTGGGTGGGCCATTGGGATGATGGATTGGATTTTTACGATTTAAAAACGCAAAAATTTAAAAACTGTCCTCTACAAGTTACCAATGGTGAAAAGTTTAATAATTCCATTTTTCATTTACAATTTGACCATACAAACAGACTTTGGGCGGCCATTCCCAACCAGGGATTTTTTCTGGTAGAGCCTGAAAAAGGCAACCTGATTAAATATGATTATATCGAAGAAATAAAAAAAATTGAATACCTCTATGAGGGTAGTCATAACAAACTCTGGGTTTGCAGTATTGATGGATTATATATTTTCGATCTGACTAAAATGGCTTTTACAAAAAAATATGATTCAAAAAATGGGTTGGGTAGTGATTTTGTAAATGTGGTTATGGAGGATAGTAGAGGAAGAATCTGGGCTGGTACACAAGAAAATGGGTTAAATTTACTGGACACTGAAGCTGATACATTTAAAACATTTCCAGAATTTAATCAAATCAATATTGTTGGTATTTTAGAAGATGAACAAAACTATCTTTGGTTAAGTGCTCATGAAGGTCTTTTTCGGATAAAAGTAAATAAAGACAATGAGATTGAGCAATTAAAAGAATTTAGTATAAGCGATGGATTGCAAAGTAATCATTTTAAAAGAAGAGCATTTTTAAAATCATCTGTTTCGAATGAACTTTTCTTTGGAGGGGTAAATGGTTTTAATATTTTTATTCCTGCTACACTCTCAGAAAAATCTAATCCTCCTACAGTTTTTATTACCGGACTTTATCTACAAAATGAATTGGTTTCCCCTGGTACACCCAATTCCATTTTGGAAAAGGATATTTCTAAAACAAAAGAACTGACCATTAAAAGGGACCTGAATAATATAGCAATTGAGTATTTATCACTTAGTTTTTCAAATTCAAAGAATAACCTTTATAAAGTAAAGTTGGAAAACTTTGATAATGATTGGGTAGATATGGCCCATGAAAGAAGAGTTAGCTATACAAACCTCAACCCTGGTGCTTACATCTTTAGAGTAAAAGGATCGAATCATGATGAAGTATGGAGTGAAAATGAGGCTGCTTTAAAAATTACCATTCTTCCTTTTTGGTGGGAAACTTTAACAGCAAAAATCTGCTATATTATATTTGGAATTATCGTCATTTGGATACTAGTTCGTTTGCGTTTGAAAATGCTGCAAAAGAGAAATAAGATACTAGAAAATCGGGTGATAAAAAGAACAAAGGAAATATCTAAAAAAACGAATGAGATTCTAACTCAAAATGAAGAACTGGGAACCCAACAATCGCTATTAGCGAAACAAAACATTGAATTGGAGCGAACCATCAAAAAACTTAAATCTGCTCAAACTCAATTGGTTCAATCTGAAAAATTAGCCTCCTTAGGTTTTCTGACTGCCGGAATTGCCCATGAAATAAATAACCCTGTAAACTTCATTAAATCGGGGATAGTGGGGCTTGAAAAATCATTGCATAAAATATTACTACTTATGGAAGAATATGATTCCATATGCACGGAAAATGTGAAAGAAAAACTGGAAGAAATTAACCTATTAAAGGAACAATATAAGTATAAAGTCCTTATTGAACTCGTAAAAAAAGTGGCAAATGATATTGGAGTTGGGGCTAACCGAACAGCTGATATTGTAAAGGAACTTAGAACTTTTGCAAGAGATGATGGAAATAATCTGAAGTTTGCTGATATCCATGAAGGCATTAATTCCAGCCTTTTGTTATTACGAAATCAATATCAGGGCAGGATAACAATTAGAAAAAATTACGGTGAAATACCCCAAATTGAATGTTTACCAGGGAAATTAAACCAGGTATTTATGAACTTACTGGTTAATGCCATCCAAGCTATTGAAGGCAATGGAGAAATAATTATCACCACTTTTACCAAAAAGGAGGAGCTATTTATTTCCTTTTCTGATACCGGTCATGGTATTGACTCAGAGACACAAAAACACATTTTTGAGCCATTCTTTTCTACAAAGGAGGAAGGTCAGGGAATAGGACTTGGGTTATCTATTTCCCTCAGTATCGTTAAAGAACACCAGGGGAAAATTGAAATAGAATCAAAAGGAGAAAAAGGTAGTGTGGTGAAATTACGGTTTCCACTAAATATTAATTTAGCAGAAACCATCAATAATTCCCCTTTGTAAAAGCAGAATTACAGCTACCTATTTATTTGGCCATCTCTATCTTTGGTTTGGTTTTTTTTAACCTTTGGCCTTTTAACAAACCTAAGACTTCGTTGGTTTTATCTCTTTTAATAGCCACAAAAGCAGCATGGTCCTGCACCTCAATCATTCCCAATTCATCTTTTTGTAATTTACCTTTTTTATAAAAAAGACCTACAATATCAATTTTATTCACCTTTTCCTTCTTCCCGGCACTGATATACAAGGTAACCCAATCTGGTTGTTTGGGCAATTCAAAAGCCTCATTCAATTCTTCCATTTCAAGCTTCTCTTTAATATAGGAAGGTATTTTCTCTCCTAATGACAATACCAGGTAAGAGTTACCCAAAGCCTGCATTCGGGCAGTTCTTCCATTTCGGTGAATATAAACATCCTCCTTTTGCGGAAGCTGATAATGAATAATATTCTCAATATCGGGAATATCTAGCCCTCTTGAGGCCAAATCAGTGGTGATTAATAAATTATAACTTCCATTTCTGAATTTGATCAAATTTCGCTCTCTTGCATCCTGTTCCAAGCCTCCATGAAAAATCCCATGAGATAATCCCTTTTCCCATAACAACTCACTTATTCTTTCTACAGCAGCTCTATGGTTACAGAAAACCAGGGTTGCTTTAGGTTCTGGAAAATTCAGTTTACAAACCAATTGAAATAGAAGTTGTAATTTATCATTCCCTATTGATCTTACAGCCTTTAAACTTAAACCTTCAGGCTTTGTTTTTTGTAAGAAGTTCACCCCAATTGGATCTTTCACCCCAGTAAATTCCGGGACTTTTTTCATTTTGGTAGCAGAAGTTAAAATCCTTTTTTTTAACCCCCTGAGTTCATACAGAATACTACTCATATCTTTTTCAAAGCCAAATTCAAGAGACTTATCAAATTCATCGAGCACTAAAGTATGGATATCATTGGTATCAAAATTACGCTGAGCAACATGGTCGGCTAATCTGCCAGGAGTGCCAATTAAAATAGCTGGAGGATGGATGAAATTATTTTTTTCAGTTTTCAAAGAATGCCCACCATAGCTACAGTTAACTTTAAAACCAGTTCCCATTTTTCTGAATACCTGCTCAATTTGCAAAGCAAGCTCTCTGGAAGGCACCAATATCAAAGCCTGTATACCTTTAATTTCCGGGGAAAGAGAAAGTAAAACCGGTAATAAAAAAGCCAGGGTTTTACCTGAACCAGTTGGAGCAAGCAGTTTTATATCCTGCCCTTTTTCATTCGCTAAAAGGGTTGCTTTTTGTATTTCATTAAGAGAAGGGATTTCAAGTTGTTGAATTGCCTTATTGATTATTGGAGATTCCGTTTGCATCCGGCAAAGTTAGGGTAGAAAAATTCAAAAAGCTGAATTTTATTTTCTCTTTTATTAATGAAAGAAATAGCTGATTTTAAAAGTAAATGTAAAATATTGGATGAGGTCGAGAGGTATTTCAGATAAGTTCTAAATTTATTCAAAAATCACCTGCATGTATATCTACTTTCTTATTTTTTATAAAATAAATAGATGTGCAGAATTAAATATACTTAATAAGTACCACAACTTTTTGATAATGAGATAAAAGTACTCAATATAAAATAGTACTGGTACTTACTATGTTTTAATTATGCTAATTAAATGCCTGCTTAGAATCATTTTACATATTGTTATTACTCTTCTGATTTTAGCTTAATTTTATTAACAAAAAACATTATATAAGACAGAGCACACTGATGGTCTCCTGATGGTAAAAGCATAGTCTTGACCTGTTTTAAAAATAGGAATTATGATAATCCTCTGCTAAAAGCCATAGAAAACTAATTCCGGGGAAATCAGCTTAATTATTTCATCCTTTTATTGAAGACATCCCTCCATCTACATGTAAAACCTGACCCGTAATCCACTTAGCTTTATCAGAAAGTAAAAACTCCGCCATTTCAGCTATATCTTGAGGCTTACCAATAGCTTTTAGTGGATGCCTTTGAGCATTTATTTCTATTTTTCGTTCATTGTTTAATAATCCTGAAGCTAATGGAGTATCTGTGATGGAAGGTGCAATACAATTAACCCTGATTTCCGGAGAAAATTCAGCAGCTAAAGCTTTGGTAAGCCCTTCAATAGCACCTTTGGAAGTAGCGACCTGTGTATGGAAGTTGAATCCTTGTTGTACGGCCACTGTTGAAAATAGAACTATTGATCCTTTTTTACTTACTTTTAATAGCGGTAAAACCTTTTGAATGACTTTAATGGCACCAATTACCTGTAAATTGAAATCTTTAGTAAATTCTTCAGGTTTGAATCTTGCAAAAGGTTTTAGGTTAATAGAACCTGGACAGTAAACTAATCCATCAATTTTACTTGGCAAAAATTTAAAATCTAATTCTTCTTCTAGAACATCTAAATGATGAAAAGATATTTGAGCATTTTTGCTTTCTACCTGGTGCGAATTAAAAGTCGCAAAGACTCTATTCTTTCCTTTTGATAGTTGTTCTGTTAAACTTTTTCCAATCCCTGAGGATCCACCAATTATTAAATGATTCTTCATAATTTGGAAACCATTTAAGTAATAAATTGTTTAATTTAAAAATACAAGAAATAAGAAAAGTCTACCAATATTATTCCAAATGAACTTATTTTTTCACTTGCAGTAAAGCAAACCTTGACAGAGCAATTCGGGAAAACTGTTTCTACTGGATATTTTCCCAATCATGAGGAGGCAATAGAGTGGCTTTTTAAAAAGGAATAAACTATTGTAATGAAATTCGCACTGGTGTCTACAAAAAGTCATGCTGAACTTATCCCAAAGTATAACCTTTCACCAAATTCTTATTTCATTTCCTCCATTTTTTCATTAATTTAATAGCTATTACTCAAATACAGTAGAAAAATGAAATTAAAGAAACTTATTGCTCGAATATTTTCATATGGAGGGTTTGTCTTTTCAGGATTTATGGCTATTGCCTTGGCTGTTGAGCCTGCTCATAATGCAATTGCTTTTGTAGCTCCCTTTATTATTTCAACAATTCTGGGTACAGGTAGTACTTGGTGGTTAAGCGTAGAAAGAAATAAGGAAGAAGAAATTAAATTACTAAAATTTGTGATCAAAAATGGAGGAAAAGCAACACTTGGAGAAATAGTAGCAGATTTGGAAATCCCGGTAAAGAGAGTCAGAAAAACAGTTGATAAATTACAAAAGCACGGGGCACTGGGAACAAATGTTTCGGATAATGGAGAACTAATTTATTCCAGTTCGGAAATCAATTTGATTAACCCTCAATATTCATTTTAATTTTTTCCAATTCAAAATTTCTACAACGCTATTTTCTTGTAATGACATTTTCATCCAGTTTGAAAGTAAAATTCTGAGTTGAACAGCAAATTTACATTTCATTCTTTCCCATTTATTGCTTAATTTGATATTAAATATTCAAATGCTTTAATAATATGAAATTAAAAAAAATTATTGCTACAGTTTTTTCATATGCAGGATTTGCAATCGCTGGAATTATGGGCTTTGCTGTGGGTGTAGAACCTCATAATATTGAAAATTTTGTTTTCCCATTTATCAGTATTTTAGGGCTGGCATCTGTCAGTACATGGTGGTTGAGGATAGAGAGAAGAAAAAAAGAGGAGATTAGTTTGCTAAAATTTGTTATAAAAAATGGCGGAAAAGCCAC
>JAHQVQ010000003.1 GCA_019634305.1 Flammeovirgaceae bacterium
TACACCTAGTGAAAAATATTCTATCCAGATTACACCGGATTTATTTGCCCTTAGTACCATTGAAGATTCTGTTTGGAAATGGACGGTAGAAACAGATTTGGCAAGGAAAAGATATCGATACAGACCTTATGGCTATCGTTACAGTGATTTGGGATTTATAATTTTAAAAAGAATTATTGAAAAGGTTTCCGGTGAACAATTAGAAGAATTTGTTGCTAATAATATCTATAATCCACTTGGACTACAGTCACTTTGTTTTAATCCACTTACCAAATTTGACAAAAGCCAGATTGTACCAACTGAAATGGACATTTATACAAGAAATTCATTAATTCATGGATTTGTTCATGATCCAGCTGCAGCCCTGGCTGGTGGAGTGGGAGGGCATGCCGGACTTTTTAGCAATGCGCTTGATATTGCGATTCTTTTACAAATGAATCTTCAGGAAGGTTATTATGGAGGAAATTGGTTTTTACAACCAGAAACATTGGCGAAGTTTAATAATAGGCCTTATGAATCAAATAGGAGGGGCCTTGGTTGGGATAAACCAAGTGTAAAAAGAGAAAGAAGTACTACTTCCGATTTACGTTCAGATAGTACTTTCGGGCATACTGGATTCACTGGCACTTGTGCCTGGGTTGATCCGGCACATAATCTTGTATATATTTTCCTATCCAACAGGATTCACCCATTTGTAGGTAATAAAAAATTACTGAGGGAAAATGTAAGAACTTCAATTCAGGATGTAATTTATCAGTCAATTACTGACTTTTCGCATCTGGAAATAAAAGCTAGCAGGTAGAAATTCACTTCCTTTCTTCTTCTTATGACCTGATATTTTTGAAGTAGTTAAAAGGTATTTTATGGTATAAAATGAAAAAACCCAGCAAAATGCCGGGCTCTTTCTTTTACTATATGTTAATCACCTTAATTTTCTGTTTTAAAAAAACTATATTTTAATTCCCATACAAAAGCACTTCAGCACTCTTTTTGGATCTGATGTCAAATTCTAAACCTGGAAACTAAAACGGGAATTTTTGTCGGTTACTTCACGAGGATCTCTTTATCACAAAATTGTTTTTTAAACAATCATCTCATTCGACATTAAAAATTGGCTTTAGTTTTTTGGTATATTAGTTTTAGTAGTTTTGTTTTCTGAAATTTAATTCAGTAGTTTTAATTAGTTATATATTAGACGTAATGAATTCTGAATTATTATACTTGGATGTAATTATTTATAATTTTTTTTTATAAATATTTCATTTCAAAGTGATTTAAACTTTTTGTTTTATAAAATGATTGAAATAAGCAAAAAATATTCAGTGACAAACTTTAATAAAAGAATAAAATTTCATTCAAGGTTAGCGTTATGCAGAGGGACTACTTAAGTTGCATTCCAGGTTATAGCTTTCCTTTAAAAAGAAACACTAAACCGAATAAATACTCTGTATAAATTCGATTTTTAATTGAATAAGTTTAAATCACTTCTTCGAAAAATATTTATAAAAAACTGAGGAACTTCTACCTAAATATTGTGAATTAAACCAGGCATCTTCGTAAATATTGACCACACTGCTACTGTTTTCAACCCTTTCTTGTTCAGCAAGTCTATCTTTTACCCGGTATCTTAAAAACAAGTAGGGTATGCAACTCAATAAAATCACGAAACCTAATATTATTTTAAGTTTTTTTTGCTGAACGCTTTTAAAATATTTTACCAGAACTATAGAGATCACAAACATCCCTGGTACTCCGCTTCTCATTAAAAAATCATTAAACATTCCTATAGCATAAAGAGTGAAGAGTAAGAGGCAAATAGCGGAAATAATTACAAAGAACTTAAATTGACTTTTTAATATATACTCATGGATAAGCAGGATATATAAGCCATATTCTATAAGTGCAAAGATCAGTATTTTAAAAACCCATGATTTTCCGGGAACAAATTCCCATACCCATCCGGTAATTTCTATGGGGAAATGTGCCTGAAAATAGAAAAATAGGATAAGCATATTGAATCCACCTCCAAGCAAGTTCTGAAGTGAAAAGGCATCCTTAAACTTGTAATGAAATACAAAAAACAAGAAGAATGGCACTAGCCCTATAGTATTAAAAATTGACCATATTGGGGTAAGACTAAGAATAAACCCTATATTAACGAATGTCTTTTTATATATAATTTGATGCATGAAAAGGGAAGTAGCCAGCCATCCCCCAATATAGTGTTGTGGAGCCCAGGTCAATCCAACCATAGGTGCATAGTATTGAAGAAGATTATTATGAACGGAGGCTTCTGCAGAAACTTCCATTTCAAAAATATAGGGGTCATTCCATTCACCAATGAATAAAAATTTTATTGGTATTTTAATGGCGGAATAAAGAAAATCTTGTCCGCCAAGTAGTAGAAACACAATTATGGAGAGAAATATTAATCTTTCTCTTGAAAAGATGAGTACCCACCTGAATACTAAATATACTCCTATAGAGGCCCAGATAATGAGAAATAAATTGGTGTTTTCTATGCCAAATATTTTCCCTAATAATCCTGTAGGCAAATAATAGCCAATATAATAATCCAGAAAAACAGGGTCTTTAGTGAGAAAATTTTCTTCATAAACAACTGGCCATCTTTCATTTACCAAATCGAAAATGATAGCAAAATGCTTATTGGTATCTCCATGGAAAATGTAACCACCAATTCCGGCATAAAGCACAGTAGAAATTGCCATAAGCCAAATTAAAACCTGGTTGGTAAGTGTTAATTTGGAACCGATTTGAATTTTCTCTTCCTTTCCTAAAGATTTATAAAAGAAAAAAATACTAATGATAAAGCAACCCGCTCCAAAGATGGCAATCCATAGTTTTAACCAACCAATAATAAAAATGATGGTTGGTAAACCTAAATATATAATGGTCCAGTATGATAAAAGGTCCTGATTTTTTAAGCTATTAATTCTCATTCAAAAGTAAAATTGTTCTTTTATATTGCCTGGATTTTTTATTTCTTCGAATTGGTATGAATTTCTCCATAGATAAGGAAGTTGTTAGAATAATACAAAATGATAGCGCTATGAAAAAATATTTATTAATACTTTTTCCACTTCTTTGGTTGATAAGCTGTGAGAAAGATGAATTGACCGATGAGTTTATTTACACTGGTGGAGATGCAAATATTAACCCTAATGATTCGGTAGTGATTGATTTTACAGTGGAAGGAAATCTTAATGTAAATGGGATTGCTGTATTAGTAGATTCTGGAAAAGTGAATCATAATCTGAACCTTAATTCTGGTGGAAAGGTATATATTTTCCCAATTGATTCTGTAGGCATTATTCCAGTTTATGGAGATGCAAATGTTAATGATAGCCTGTTTGTTGCATCCGGTATTTGGACAATCCACCAAAACCTGAACAATAATTCAACCGGGAAAATATTCAATCAAGCCCAGGTAGAGGTTAAGCAAAATCTACATCAAAATGGTTTGATTACTGGATATAAAGGATTTACTGTTGATGGTCAAATTCAATTAAATGGGGATAGTGAGACCCTCGATTAAAAAAAAGGGGAATTATAAAACTCCCTCTTTTATCCAATCTTTTTTCTGAACTTCCAGTTGAATAATCATTTCCTTTACCATTTTTTTTAGGTTGAAATCAGGTTTCCAGTTCCAATCTTTTTTGGCGATTTTATCTTCAATTTTGGAAGGCCATGCTTCCGCTATTTTTTGCCTGAAATCAGGTTGATAGGTGACTAAGAATTCAGGATGATATTTTTTTATTTCTGCAATAATTTCCTCCGGGGAAAAACTCATTCCCTGAATATTATAGGAAGTCCGAATACTAATATTTTCTTTTTTTTCCTCCATTAACTGAAGAGTTGCTTTAATGGCATCAGGCATAAACATCATTGGTAGACAAGTTTCTTTTTCTAGGAAACAAACAAAAGATTCATTATTAATAGCCTTATGGAAAACTTCAACTGCATAGTCTGTAGTGCCACCTCCCGGCATTGATTTATAACCAATTATACCAGGATATCGCAAACTCCTGACATCTACTCCGTATTTTTCAAAATAATATTTGCACCATAATTCTCCAGCATGTTTACTGATACCGTAATTGGTTTCAGGCTCGGTAATAGTATGCTGAGGCGTATGCTCCTTAGGAGAGGTAGGGCCAAAAATGGCAATTGAACTTGGCCAAAAAACTTTATTCAAATTAAAAATTCTGGCAACTTCAAGTACATTTAATAACCCATCCATATTGATTTTCCAGGCAATTTGAGTATTACTTTCCCCTTTAGCAGAAAGGATAGCAGCTAAATGGTAAATTTGGGTAATATAGTACTTTTTGACCAACTGGACTAATGTGTCAAAATCCATTACATCCAGCTTTTCAAATTTAAATTTTTTATCAGGATTTGAATTAATTGAAATATCGGTGGTGATGATGTTGTTTGTTCCGAATCTGATAGCTAGGGCATCGGCAATTTCTGATCCCAATTGCCCATTAGCACCAGTTATCAAAATTTTTTGAGTGGTGTTTTTTTGCATGTTGTTTATGGTTTACTGGTAAGGTAAAGCAAAAATACTCAAAGGATAATGGAGATTCCAAAAAACTACTTGGAAGATTATAGAGACTGCTTTTTCTGTATTTGTAAGGAATTTTTGTTAACCATGAAAAATCATTAAAGAATACGGATTTCCATTAAATTCATTCATTAAAAAAACTGGAAATATTGATGATTCGGAAAATATGGTCAATAAGAAAGTTCATATAAAATTCAAACTAATTTTGATATTCCTATTACAATTTAATTCATTTTAAAGCGAGCTTTTGTAACTCCTTATTATCCTTCCTTATATTTGCCACATGGAAGAATTTGAGCAGTTTTTAATTCAAAAAAAGATTGACCCAATCTCATTTAAAAATGAAGATCCTTCAATATTTCAGGATTTTCAATCTCTTTTTGATCAGGTACATCCTAAGAGTTTTGTTACTCAAAAATTGTTTTTAATTAATAAAATAAGGAGGAAGTATCCATTAAAGAGAGAAGCTGCTGAAACGGAAGTGCCTAAAAAGAAAATGATCAGGCCGGTTTTTAAAAGAAAAACTTAACAGGCTCCATTAACTTTTCCATCTTAAATTAGATTGGAATTCATTGCCTCAACAACCAATAAATAAACATGTTTGATACATTAAAACCACAACTTGAAAGTGAGCTGGCTGAAATAAAAAAAGCTGGTCTTTTCAAAAAAGAAAGAGTAATTACCACTCCTCAGGGAGCAGAAATTAAAACAGATACAGGAAAAGAAGTTTTAAATTTTTGTGCCAATAATTATCTGGGACTTTCTTCTCACCCCAAAGTGATAGAAGCTGCCAAAGCGGCCATTGATTCTCATGGCTTTGGATTATCCTCTGTGCGATTTATTTGTGGTACCCAGGATATTCATAAAACTCTGGAGCAGAAAGTTTCAGAGTTTTTAGGAATGGAAGACACCATCTTATACGCAGCAGCATTCGATGCGAATGGTGGAGTTTTCGAGCCTCTTTTAGGACCTGATGATGCTATTATTTCTGATGCACTAAATCACGCTTCCATAATTGATGGCGTGAGGCTTTGCAAAGCAAAAAGGTTTAGGTACAAGAATAATGATATGGCTGATCTGGAAGAACAACTAAAAGCTGCTCAAGATTGCCCTCAGAAAATAATTGTGACCGATGGTGTATTTTCCATGGATGGTACAATAGCCCAACTGGACAAAATTTGTGCTTTAGCTGAAAAATATAATGCTTTAGTGATGTCCGATGAATGCCATAGCACTGGATTCATGGGAAAAACAGGAAGAGGAGTACATGAACACAGAGGAGTAATGGGAAAAATGGATATTATCACAGGAACTTTGGGAAAAGCTTTAGGTGGTGCTTCAGGAGGTTTTACTTCTGGTAGAAAGGAGATTATTGAAATGCTAAGGCAAAAATCTAGACCTTATCTTTTTTCAAATACTCTTGCTCCATCTATTGTAGGAGCATCTATTGCAGTATTTGATATGCTTACAGAAACTACTGCCCTACGAGATAAGTTAGAAAGTAACACCAGCTATTTCCGATCAAAAATGACTGAAGCTGGTTTTGACATTACCCCCGGAGAGCATCCAATTGTTCCGATTATGCTTTATGAAGCGCCTTTGGCGCAGCAGTTTGCAGAAAAATTATTGGCAAAAGGAATTTATGTAATTGGATTCTTTTATCCGGTGGTTCCAAAAAACAAAGCCAGGATCAGAGTACAAATTTCAGCAGCTCATGAAATAGCCCATTTGGATCAGGCAATTAAAGCTTTTACTGAAGTTGGGATAGAGCTTGGGGTGATCTCATAAATATTCAAGGTTTGAAAAACTGAAAATAGAAAAGATCCTGGTTTACAATTAATCAGGATCTTTTCTTTAAAATAAATTTGTTGGTTTTATCCTAACAAACTCTCACATTCCATATCCTCAGGTTTTTCTACACCCATTAATTGTAGAATAGTAGGAGCTAAGTTTCCCAGTTTTCCATCCTTAATTGGTCCTTTCAAATCTTCATCTACCAAAATGCACGGTACCAAATTCAAAGTATGTGCAGTATGAGGAGATCCATCAGGATTTCTCATAATATCAGAATTACCATGATCTGCAATAACAATAGTAGTATAACCATTTTTAGTAGCTGCCTCAATTACGGATTTGGCACAATGATCTACAGTTTCACATGCTTTTACAGCAGCTTCAAAAACACCAGTATGCCCCACCATATCTGGGTTGGCAAAGTTTAGGCAAATAAAATCTGCAGATTTGGCATTTAATTCTGGGACAATTTTATCACGAATATCACTAGCACTCATTTCTGGTTGTAGATCGTAAGTTGCTACTTTTGGAGAAGGACACATTAATCTTGTTTCTCCTTCAAATGGTTCCTCTTCTCCTCCAGAGAAAAAGAAAGTTACGTGAGGGTATTTCTCCGTTTCTGCAATTCGGATTTGTTTTTTTCCATTTCTTGCTAAAACTTCACCTAGTGTATTCTCCAGATTTTTATTTGAGAATAAAACATGAACATTTTTATAAGTCTCATCATACTGAGTCATGGTCATGTAGTACAAATTCAAGGGCTTCATTTCCTGCTCTGGGAAAGCTTCCTGAGTAAGTGCAATGGTAATTTCCCTACCTCTGTCTGTTCGGAAATTGAAACATAACACTACATCTCCATCCTCCATATTTCCAACCGGATTGCCACTTTCATCGACCTTTACAATTGGCTTAATGAATTCATCAGTAACTCCTTCATCATAAGATTCCTGAACAGCCTTTTCAATTGAAGTTACCTTTTTACCTTCTCCTTTTACCATGGCATCATACGCCAACTTCACTCTTTCCCATCTCTTATCCCTATCCATGGCGAAATATCGACCAGTTACTGAAGCAATTGCTCCTGTATTTTTAGTGATATGTCCCTCTAATTCCTTGATAAACTTAATTCCACTATCAGGCGCACAATCTCTGCCATCAGTAAAGGCGTGCACAAAAACATCAGAAAGTCCGAAATCACTTGCCGCAGTGATTAGACCTTTTAGGTGCTCAATATGAGAGTGAACTCCGCCATCAGAAACTAATCCAGTGAAATGTACTTTTTTATTATTGGCTTTAGCATATTCAAAAGCCTTCACCAATCCTTCATTTTTACCAAGCGTTTTTTCTTTTACTGCTTTATTTATCCTTACAAGCATTTGGTAAACTACTCTTCCCGCACCAATATTCATGTGACCAACTTCCGAATTCCCCATTTGCCCTTCAGGTAATCCCACTGCCAAACCACAGGCTTGTAATTTGCTATGAGCATATTTTTCATAAAGGCTATCA
>JAHQVQ010000259.1 GCA_019634305.1 Flammeovirgaceae bacterium
AAAAAACAATTGATTTATTGCTGAAAAACTCTCCTATTAATCAATGATTTAATGTTCTCTGCCGAACAAAAATGCCCGGAAGCGAACATTATACTTGTTTTTTGAAATATTTTATTTGTATAAAATATTGATATTCAGTTAGTTGACATGTGGTATTGGATTTGTTTTTCCTTTTTTATCACAAACTCAAAAATACCTTGATCAATTTCAAAGAATTACAAAACTAAATTAAAGTATATTGAACTGAAATTTTACCCAAACCTATAAAAAAAATAAATATGAAATCAATTGCCATAGAACTACCAAACATTGCAGGGAAACATGAAATTGAGGTTGATGTTAAGATCAATGGAAAGAAGACTAGTTACTACTATAAAGTGGAAATATTTAGATGGGAGGATTGTGATCAGCCAAGGGAAAACAGAGTAGAATGTATCAAACAAATGGTTACAACATACGATGGAGAGTGGTCTTTGGCGCATATCGGAATGCCTACTGATGATTTTATTCCAATTACCTTCCAAAAGAAAGAGAATAAGTTAGAATCCTTAGTTTAAACTTTATTGAATAGGTTAATTAACTGGATTAGTGGGCTTTTATTGCGGCTTAGAATTTATTTAACTTTTGCTGTTGTTTAAGATATGTAGTTATATCCTAAATAAAAATGGGATTAAATCTATAGGAGAAAAGCAGCTACCTATGGAATTATCTGTATTTTATAAAATATCTGGTTTTTTGCTCAATATCTATTAGTTTTCTAGCGAAATATTTTTTGTTGAATATCTCTCAATTTTCCTTTTTATTGAAATCAATTTTAAGGAAATCCTTTAGGAATATTGAGTATTTAAATTTTGCATGCTAGGAGTTACTTTGTTTTTTTTTACAGTTTTTTCTATTTCTCTATTTTTTTTAAGTCGAAAATATCTGCCAATTGCCACTGGATTTGCTGCTAAAATTATGGCCTCAGCATTATTTATTGGTCATCGTGACCTTGCTGATGTTAGGAAAAATGAATTAAAAAAAACTTGGTTTGTAAAGCTTAAAGTCGATCTTAAACAAAAAATGGTAACTGGTTCTATTTTGGGTTTATTCAAAAAGGAAAGTAGATTCCATCCCATTATTGGTTGCCAATTAAACCCCAGCCCAATCAAACTTTCACTTAATAGAATTAATGAAAATAAATCTACAAACTTACCAATAACCTATAATTCAGAAATTCAGGATATCGTAAAAAATGCCTTTTTAGAAAATGATATAAAAAAACCTTTAAATACCCGGGCAATTCTGGTGGTATATGAAGGTAAGGTCATTGCCGAAAATTATGCAGAGGGTTATAACAAGGATATTCCCCAAGCTGGCTGGTCATTGGCTAAAAGTATAACCAATGCCATTACAGGAGTATTAGTAAAACAAAAAGGAATTGATATTTACGAAAATGTTCAAAGTGATTGGCTAAAAAATAATCAACATCAATATTCAATTGACCAGTTGCTTAGAATGGAAGCTGGGCTCCAATTTGCAGACTTTCAAGATAAATTTGAATTAGCCAAAATGCTATTCAATTATCCTGATGTATTTGATTTTGGTCAAAATTTAGTTCAAAACTCTCTAGAAAATTTTACTTGGAGATATTCCAGTGTTTATTCCAATATTCTCTCTGGTATTTTAAAGAATTATTTTGAAACTCAGGAGGCTTATTTAGCTTTTCCATACCAAATGTTATTTCGAAAATTGGGAATGCATAATACTTCTTTAGAGATTGATCCTTCTGGCAATTTTGTAGGTTCTTCTTTTGTATATGCATCACCTCAGGATTATGCAAAATTTGGATTACTATACCTAAATGATGGTAAGTGGAATGGAGAACAAATTTTACCTAAAGGTTGGGTATCATATTCCCATTCTGCTTCAGAAATTGATAAATATGCTCAATATGGTGCTCATTTTTGGAGAAATGCAAAAATGCCAGTTCCGGGTAAAATCAGACATTGGCCAAATCTTCCTTCTGACCTTTTTTATGCTTCGGGTTACCAAGGGCAAAACATAATTATAATTCCTTCAAAAAAAACCGTTATTGTTAGATTAGGACTAACCTTTGACTACGAAAGATGGAATTTAGGTGAGTTGGTTGATGATATATTAGGCAATCTACCTTATTAATTCCAGGATATTATAAACATGTTTTATAACACTCAGGGTATTTTTCAATACCTTTGTTATCAGTTAGTTGAATTCTTTTTGTAGCATTTGTTCTTTCTAATTACTACCAAATAAACTTTGTTAAACAAATTAAAACAGCTATGATAAGGAGTGTGGAAAATACTAAAAAATTAACTTTTACATTTTTTATTGCCTTAATACTTTTCATGAATCAATTTGATTTATTGGCACAATCAGAAAAAAAATATAGTTCATTAATGGAATTTGTAGTTGACAAAGGAGTGTTGACTATTGGTTCAACAGGAGAGAATTTTCCTTATACACATTATGATGCAATAAATGGAAAATGGGAAGGGCTTGATGTGGATTTAGCCAATATACTTGGTCAGGAAATTGGAGTGAAAATCAATTTTGTAAAAGCAGGCGAAAAGGCATTAATCAGTGGAGTGGCCACTGGAGAGTTTAATATTGCCATGTCTGGGATAAAAAGAACAATTTCACATACCCTTATTAGTGGAATGACAAGGGCTTATGCTTTTAATAGTAATGAGGAAATTGCGATTTTACTTCCATCATTCGAAAAAGAATTTCTCCAATATTTAAATACTTTTCTGGAAGATTTGGAAAACAAAGGAGAGTTGGAAAATTTGAGAAATAAATGGATAAGGGGATAACCACTAATATTTTGCAAAAAAAAGTCTTGTCATCAGTTGTTGACATGGCTTTTTTTTAATTGACTAGGGTTCAATTAATTTAATTCATAATTGATATGGTCAATCCAGGTAACCCATTTTTTTCCAAGGGCCTTTAAAGAAACTTCTTTTTCTTCTTTATTCAGACTACTATAAATAATCGAATTACAAATAAGTTTTTTTAATGCCTGAAAATCCAACTCCCAGGCAAGGTAAATAGACCAATAATCAGGAGTTACCCCAGTATAACTGAATACACCAGGATCATCCGGACTAATACTTATTTGTACGCCCTGATTCATGAAATAGGTTGCTGGATGCATTCTTAGATCAGAAATATATCCCAAAATCTGGTTGCTCAGCGGGTTTACCTCCACACAGATATCATTTTCCTTTACCTTTTGGATAAGGCTAGGATACCTGAATAAATTAAATCCATGGCCAATTCTTTTACTGTTGAGTAGTACCGCATCATACAAGTTATCATTTGATACCCAATTGCTTTCTCCATCATGTAAGTAAAGAGGAAGATCGATTCCATAAACTGTTTTAAGGGAATCCATTTTCAACCAGTTATCCAGAAAGAAAATTGAAGAGTTTCCTGCATCTTCTTCCGCCACAAGGTCATATCCTTTTATCATATTAGGATATTTTTTTCTCAATTGAAATGCCAATTCCAAATCTTCCCAAACTCTTTTTTCATCAAAAAACCTTAAAAAAGTATGTATGATTTTAATCGAAAATTCTGGATGAGATTGTTTAACTTCACTTTCCAAATCAATCCAATATTGGATAGTGGAGTCAGGAGTATAATAATTGGATGGATGCTCTAGATCATAGAGTGTGGAAAAGAGACCTTCTCTAAGCTCCAGATGTTGCAAACCATCCTTAATCATGTTTCTAATAGCTACCCTGAAATAATCTTTGAAAACAGGCTGGTATTTATAAAATTTTCCCGTTCGCTGGAATGTTTTTTCAAATTCCATCCAGATATCTGTGGAGTCAAGGCTAATGTTATTGTCAAATGTGAGTAGATCAAGTAATTCATCCTTGAACTGAGGATCTTTAGTAGCTAACTCCTTTGTATTATAAAAACCCGTAGGTTGTTTTCCTTTTTTATAAAATGCCAATTGTCCCTTTACAAATCCATCTTTATCTTCCTCCCAGTAGACATAGCAATTTTTCTCCTTTGCCGCTCTTTCCACAATCCAGTCATAATCCTGCATGGTTACTGGGTGAAGATGGTGAATTCCTCCTTTAGGCATCCTTTTAAGAATATCAAATAGCTGACTTTCCTCCATGTGCTTCTCCCATCTATAAAAATAGGTAGCAGGGGGAAAGTAATGGTTGTCCTTATATGCTTTTAGCATCTCATCCCTAAGCTTGCTTAATTTGTTTTCCGCTCTTTTTTCTTCTGTATTTAAAACTATTGAAGCATCGAATGCTATTAAACTATCTTGTTGTTTTAATGCCTTTCTGTCTTGCAAATAGTTAGCTTTTTTTTTGGCAAATTGCGATTCTGTTTTCACCTGAGCAAAAGTGGTCAGGGAATAAAATATAAGAAAAAATGCAGTTAAAGTCTGGTTGAATTTCATGATGGTTGATGGATTTGTCAGATTAAATTTGAAGCTTTTTTCCTTAATCTTTTAAAAAATGGTTATAAAAAAATCATAGTATAAATGTACTTGGCGGATTCCTTTAGGACTACAAACCATCCTTTTGGGGATAAAAACCATTTGTTTTTATCATATTGAACATCATCAAGGGTTATGATACCTACATTGGCCAACTCACTCAGTTGTTTTTCATAAATCATCCAGCTTCTTCTTGAATGAGTTCCCAGGGTGATTACATTGATTGCAGAAGTTTCCTTTCTATTTCCCTCTAACCAATTTTTAACAGCTATTACACTTGATTTGGTCCTGTTCAATTCTTTTTTGTCTGCTGCAATGGCTAAAATTTTATCATCTTCAATCTCCATGTACTTGAGGTAATTTGCAGAATACGCTGCGATTGAATTTGTTTTAAAAATATCGGATCCCCCATATGTGCCTCTATCATAGATGAAATAGTCTGTTCGGGCAGAAAAAGACTGGCCGGCAATTTTTACCGAATCTACAAACAGATCCCTGTCTTCTCCATTTTTAAAAGCATCATTATAATATCGGATTCGGATAGTATCAATAGCTTCTAGCGGAGTTTCAAGTGAAAATTTGTAGTCCTTAAATTCTCCGGTAGTTTTAATATCGTCTATTTCAGTACTGTTGACAAATAATTTAAATTTAGCATACCCATTCAGCAAAACGGTGCTTTTAGCACCAATTACTAATTCTGGTTTCTCCAGGTTCCCAGAATATGGGAAAGTATCAGGTGTAGGTGGTGTGAAAATTAAATTTCCATTAGTAACCATTCTGTATTCTGGATCCAATGGCATTCCTGTAGTGATTACCAAATCGTAGTCATTTTCCTTAAATTCTTTAGCCGCACCTTCCAAAGCATAATTGGGTAACCAGCCTTCTACAATTAAAATTTTGGCCTTAATAGGATGAGAAACAGAGAGAAAACTATGAATGGATGAGATATAAATAACAAGAAATATTAGAAGTATGCTTGTTAACCAAATTCTTTTTTTTTTAATTAAACTCATGAAATTTTAGTTTTTGAGATTTTAAGAAATTATAGCCTATTTTAAGTACCAGAATTCAATTCCAGATGGCAAAATTTGACTTGCTCACTTCTGTCCAACTACTTACCTGAAATAATCCGGTTTAACTTTAATATTTCATTTTGAAGGGGTGAATATATCTACAGTAAAATTTAATTTAGCTAATTACTGCTCAAAAATAAATTTTGCCATCTATAATAAAAAATTAGACATAGTAAACTGCTTTTTGTAAATTGGTAGTTTCAATTGATTATAATTAGCATTGTTTTCTAACATCTCATTATCAATTAATTGTGTCTAAATTATGAATCCTTAAAACTATCTAATATTATTTAATACCAGATTAAGAACCATAACAATAGATTATTATAAGAAAAACTATTACAAATTAAAGAACCCAAAAGGTGGAAATTACTAAAAACTTTTATTTGGTAATTGCTTGTTTAATTATTTTTTCCCTTCAAATACATGCTCAGGAGAAAAATGAAGTTTCATATACATTAAATCAAAAACAGGTAATTACTTCAGCCAATGTTGAAAAACTCACCATGGAAGCTGAAGATTTTTTAGAAAAAGGATTTTCTGAAAATGCTATTCAATTTGCTAAGGAAGCTTTAAGGATTAATGAAGGTCCTGATCCCTCCGAGTTTAATGCTCGCAATTTATTAACTATAGCCAGATGTTATCTTAAAAAAGATCAGACTGGGTCTGCTTTAAAATTCTTTTTAAGGGCCTCAAAAGAATATGAAAAGCTATCTGATGATGAAGGATTGTCAGATGTTTACCTGGAATTAGCTTATTTATATAAACAATGGGAGTCTCCAAACAAAGCTTTGGAATATTTTCTTGTGGCTGAAGGTCACAAGAAAAATGTTGGTGATGATTTAGGTCAGATTAAAATTTTACAAAATACTGGTAAAATTTATTGCGAAATGGGAAGCTATGAAAAGGCCATTTCCAATTATAGCCATCTAATGACCCTTTACACTTCCAGAAATGATACGAACAATGTTTTAAGAACCTTGAAAAAGCTTGCAAACAGCAGTAACAAAATTGAGGATTTTAATGCATCTCTTAACTACAATTTGAATATTCTTAATCTTTATAAGGAGCTTAAGGATTCACTAGGAATTGCGCATGCACTTCATGATATTGGCTATGTTTATAAGGATTTAAAAAATTACAATAAATCATTAGGAGCTTTTATGGATTTTAGGATAGTCTGTAAGGATCTTGATATTGACAATGCACATTTTGAAGAATATACAGAAACGCTTTTAACTATTGGGCAAATTTATCAATACTTGGGGGATGAAGGGGGAGGATCTACCAATTATAAACACGCACTCAATTCCTATGATAAGAAGCTCAGAATTAGTCAGGAGGTTGAAGATAAGGAAGGAATTGCCCGAACCTACAATCAAATCTCCCTGATATATATCAAATTAGACAATTATACCGCGGCTATTGAGTATGCTAAAAAAGCGGAGGATATTGCCAATGAATTGGAGAATAATGATATTTTATATCATAGCTATTATTACCTATTTAATGCTTATAACTACAGAAAAAAGTATAAAAAATCTTTGACATACCATCAGTTATATTCACAGATAAAAGACAGCCTTTTATTAGATAAACTTGATGAACAAAAGGAATTATTAGAAAAGGAAGAAGCCGAAAACAGGAAGCAGTTCATCATTAATAAAAGAGAGCAAATGATTGTTGGACAGGAGTTGGATACTCTGGAAGTTAAAAAACTTCAACTTCAGGCGGAAAAACGTGATCAGGAGTTGGCCCTGCTTTTAATTGATAAGGAATTAAAAGATTTTGAATTAAGGAATGAACATTTAAAAAATGAAAAGGCAAAACAGAATATTTTGCTTTTGAAAAGGCAATACCAAACGGAGAAGCAGGAAAAAAAAATTGCACTGCTTGAGAAGAATAGAGAAATTCAGGCTTATGCTTTGAAGCAGCAGAAAATGGAGCAGAAAGAGAGGAAGGCTGCATTTGCTATGTTGGAAAAGGATAAAGAGCTAAAGGAACTGGAATTAAGCAAGCAAGAATCAATAAACCGCTATACCATTACGGGAATTGTGCTTATTACGGTAATCCTTTGCTTAATTTTCTTTACTTATTTGCAGACAAGAAAGGCTAATTCCAAGCTATCCATTAAGAACAAACAAATAGAAACTCAATCTAATTATTTGGAGGAAGCCTATAAAAACCTGGAGTTACTTAGTGAAATGGGGCAAGGTATTACAGCCTCTCTTTCCATTGAAAATATTATTGAAGTGATTTATGAAAATGTAAGCACTTTAATGGACGTGTCAGTTTTTGGAGTTGGAATTTACAACCCGGAAAGAAGTACTTTGGATTTCCCTTCAATTTTTGAAAATGGAGTGACTCAAAAGGAAGTTAAATTTAAATTAACTGAGGAGGATAATCTGGCTGTTTATTGTTTCAATCATCAGCAGGAGGTTATTTTAAAAGATTTTGAGCAAGAAGCTTCAAATTATATTTCCGGGGGATATTTTACTGAAAAGGCTGGTATTCATAATGCGAGTTCGCTGATTTATGTACCAATGGTAGTCCAGGAAAAGTCAATTGGTGTGCTTACAGTGCAGAGCTTTAAGAAGAATGCCTACTCAGATTATCATATTAATATTCTTAGGAATATAGCACTATATGCTAAAATTGCCCTGGAAAATGCCAATGCATACAAAAAAATTGGTGATCAGAAAAAGACGCTTCAAATTGCGTATCAGAATATTAATGAACAGAAACGATTAATTGAAAATAAAAATAAGGAACTGGTTGAACTGAATAAGGAAAAAAATCACCTTATTGGTATCGTTGCTCATGATTTGAGGAATCCATTGGCAATTGCCATTAGTCTTACTAATTTTTTACAACATAATACTGGAAATTTAAAGAAAGATCAGTTGGAGGGAATAAAAATTACCAGTAAGTCATTGAATAGGATGTTTGATATGATTACCAAAATCCTTGATTTAAAATCTATCGAATCTAAAAAGATCAATATTCAATTGCAGCGAGTTAATGTACTGAATATAATTAATCATGTGAACAATACTTTTGAAGAGGCGCTAAATAAAAAACAAATTAAACTTTTCTTTGATATTCAAACAGATGATCCTTATTCCGAAGTGGATCATAATTATATTACCCAAATTTTTGAAAACCTTATTTCCAACGCTATAAAATTTTCTCCTTTAGGCAAGAAGATTTTAATTAAATTTTATGATGTAAGAGATAAATTAAGGGTTTCGATTATTGATGAGGGACCGGGAATTAATAAAGAAGATAGAAAAAAACTTTTCTGGAAATATCAGAAATTATCAGCCAAACCTACCGGTGGGGAAATGTCAACAGGACTGGGGTTATCAATTGTGAAAAAGTATGTGGAACTGATGAATGGAAATGTTTGGTGTGAAAGTAAGCAGGGTGAAGGGGCTGAGTTTGTAGTAGAATTCAATAAACCTAAAACTGAAGTATTCGAATTTTGATTTTTAGAATAGTAGAAATTGAAAAGGTTAACCTCCAGAGGTTAGCCTTTTTTTATTAAACAGAAAACTGTAAACTTGAATGTTTAGGTTACTGAACTAAGTGTTTACCTCTTTTTCAGTAAAATTATAAAGTGTTTTTAAAAAGAATGAAAGATTTTTTATCATCCAATATTCGCATAGGAATAGTTAAATATTTGGAAGAAATAGGTATATCCGATCCTACTGAAATTCAGGCTAAAACCATTCCTGTGCTTTTAAAGCACTCAGGGGATTTTGTGGGTAGGTCTGCAACAGGAACCGGCAAAACGTTTGCATTTGGAATTCCCCTTTTATCGAGGATAGATTCTTCTGCAGGGAAAATACAGGCTGTTGTATTGGTCCCTACAAGGGAGCTTTGTGAACAGGTTGGCAAAGAATTGATTGCCCTTGGAAATTATATAGCTGATTTAAAAATTGAAGCCATATATGGTGGGGTTCCTTTAAAATCACAAATCCAGAATTTGAGTAATGGGGTTCATGTAATGGTGGCAACTCCGGGAAGATTAATGGATTTAATACAAAGGAAAGTAGTTAACCTCTCGACCTTAAATTTTATGGTTTTTGATGAGGCTGATGAGATGTTAAGCATGGGTTTTATCGAGGACATTGAAGCAATTTTGAATGAAACCCCCACAAATCGGCAAACGGCGCTTTTCTCAGCCACTTTACCCC
>JAHQVQ010000260.1 GCA_019634305.1 Flammeovirgaceae bacterium
CCCCGGATCGAACGGAGGACCTACTGATTACAAGTCAGTTGCTCTACCAGCTGAGCTAAGGAGGCTTGTCTTTAAAAGCGAGTGCAAATATAAACTGTGTTTTAAATTCTTCAAATATTTTGATATTTTTTTTTAATCTTTTTTATCTTTTATTCTTCATTAAGTTTGTGCTTCATATTCGGGAATCAGGCATCGTTTTTATAAGTAATTGATTTTTAATTACTTTCAAGTTTCATTTCCGTTTTCACACTTAACATAAATTTTAAGAATTATTTTTTAAAAAGATGACAAAAAAAGAAAAAGCCATTGATATTGTGAATATGTTGGAGGAAATTTATCCAGAAGTTCCCATCCCCTTAGAACATTCTGATTCTTATACCTTGTTAATTGCTGTGTTACTTTCTGCTCAATGTACTGATGCCAGGGTAAACAAAATTACTCCAATTCTTTTCGAAAAAGCGGACAATCCTTTTGATATGGTAAAGCTTACTATTGAAGAAATAAAGGCTATCATTCGCCCATGTGGTTTGTCCCCTATGAAATCCAAGGCTATCTGGAATTTATCTCAAATTTTAATTGATAAATATAAGGGTGAGGTACCCGAGTCATTTGAAAAGCTGGAAGAGTTACCAGGTGTAGGACACAAAACAGCTTCTGTGGTTATGTCACAAGCTTTTGGAGTACCTGCTTTCCCCGTGGACACCCATATTCACAGATTGATGTACAGATGGGGACTTTCCAATGGTAAAAATGTCACTCAGACTGAAAAGGACGCTAAGCGATTATTTCCAGAGGTAAAATGGAATAAGCTTCACCTTCAAATAATTTACTATGGCAGGGAGTATTGCCCGGCTAGAGGTTTTGTATTAGAAAATTGCCCAATTACTCAAAAGCATGGCAGGAAGGCATTTATCAATAGTTTATCAAAAAAACCTTAAAAAAAAATCATGATATGCATCCTTTCATTATTTGTGATGTCTTTAGGGAAAAGCATGTATTAGATAATCATAAAAAACTTTTTTTGCTAGACAAAACTTTTCATATCATGAAATTAATGAACTCATTTTTTTTAGTATTTACATTCCTCATTTGTTCTTTGGCACAGGCCCAGGAAATCAAAAAAGAATTTAAAGTCAATGCAGGAGGTCAATTGGATGTAGACTCCGATGCCGGGGGATCAATTAGTATCACAGGGTGGGAAAAATCTTCTATTTCAGTAGAAATTAGCCATGATTATAATGTAAATGAAATTGATTTTAATTTTAAAGAAACAGCAAATGGATTAGTCATTACCTCTAGAAGAAACGGTAACCGAAACTATCACAATGGCAATCTTAAATTCGTGATAAAAGTGCCTAGCAAACTCGATCTGGAACTAAAAACTAGTGGGGGGACCTTAAATATTAGCAAGGTTGCTGGAGATCTTGATGGAAGAACTTCTGGTGGAAGTATTAACCTAAATGAATTATCAGGAGATATTAATTGTAAAACCAGTGGGGGAAATATAAGCTTAAAAAGTGTTGATGGTGAAGGAGATCTAAGTACAAGTGGTGGTAATATTAATATTTTTGGTTTAAAAGGGGAATTTGATTTTTCTACAAGTGGAGGGAATATAAGCATCTCTGATGCAGAATTTAATGGTGATGCCAGAACCAGTGGTGGTAATATAAAAGTAACAGGTACTAAAGGAAAAATGGATCTGGCCACAAGCGGGGGGAATATTTCCATGAGCAAATCAGAAATTGAAGGAGATGTAAGAACAAGTGGAGGAAATATATCCATTTCCAGTGCTCCTAACGGTGGTAGTTTTGTGACTTCTGGTGGAAATATTAGTATCAGTAAGGCTGGAAAATTCATTGTTGTAAAAACTAGTGGTGGTAATATTTCGGTAAAAGAGCTGGATGGTGGTGTAGAAGCCAAAACTAGTGGGGGAAATATCAATATTATCATGACTGGAGATCCTAAAGTTGGAGATAGAAATGCAGAATTAGCCTCTTCAGGAGGATCCATTACATTACTTGTTCCAGAAGGAATGGATATGGATATTGACATAGAGTTGGAAATCACCAGAAGAGCTAACAAGAATTATAAAATAATAAGTGATTTTCCTATTACTAAGAATAATGATGGCGGCACAGGTGAAAGAACAATAACTGGTGTTGGAAAAACCGGAAGTGGAAAAAATAAAATAAAATTGAGAACTGTGAATGGAGATATCTACTTGAAAAAGGCTTAATTGCATTTCAAGATTTTCAGTTCACAATAAAAGTAAAAAGTTTCCCTAAACCACTTTTGGGGAAACTTTTTACTTTTATTAATGGATAAAACTTAGAAAAGCATTCCAGCTACTGTAGCTGTCATCATACAAGCGACTGTTGCCCCAAATAATGCACGAAACCCCAATTTGGAAAGCTGCCCTTGCTGATTGGGCGCCATCCCACCTATTCCTCCAATTTGGATAGCAATGGAACTAAAATTAGAAAATCCACATAAGGCATAGGTGGAAATTAAAATTGATTTTTCGGTTAAAACTCCATTACCCTTCATATCTGCAAGGCTGCTATAAGCTATAAATTCATTGATCACAGTTTTCTGGCCTAATAAACTACCCACATGAAGGGAATCACTCCAATCCACGCCCATTAGGAAAGCCCCTACTCGAAAGACCTGACCCAAAATATATTCTAAGGAGAAACCTGAGAACTGATTATTTGTGGAATTTCTCACCATTTCGTTTAAACCTGTTATTTCTCCTACAAACCCTGTTAAAAGTCCATTTATAGCATATATAATGGCTATAAATGCAAGTAGCATTCCCCCAATATTTAAAGCTAATTTTAATCCTTCGGAAGCTCCTCTGGATAAAGCATCTACCAGGTTTACCCCAAGTGTTTCTGTATTAACTTTTAATTTTCGATCAATTTGATCAAGGTCAATTTCTGGTACTAAAATTTTGGACATCACCACTGCAGCTGGTGCATTCATGATAGAGGCACTTAAAAGATAAGAGGCAAACTTCACTTGTTCATCTGGATCGTCTCCTCCTAAAAAAGCTACATAACCAGCCAGCACTCCACCAGCAATAGTCGCCATTCCCCCGGTCATTAAAGTCATAATTTCCGACCTAGTCATATTAGCAATGAATGGTTTCACCAATAAAGGAGCTTCTGTTTGCCCTAAAAAAATATTTCCTGCAACAGAAAGACTTTCAGAACCTGACAAGCGCATGGTTTTAGCCATCACCCACGCGATAGCATATACTATTTTTTGTAATACACCCAAGTAATACAACCCGGCTGTTACGGTAGAAAAGAAGATAACGGTTGGTAATACCTGAAAGGCAAAAATAAATCCGAAGGATTCTACTTTCAAAAGATCACCAAATAAAAACTCGGCTCCATTCTTCGAGTAACCCAAAAAAATCACAAAAACTTCACTAATTTTAAGGAAAAATGAGGCTACCAAATCCACTTGGGTGATTAGAACCCCAAATACTACCTGAAGTATTACTCCTATTAATACTAATCGCCAATCAATTGATTTTCGGTTTAGTGAAAAAAGCCAGGCAAACCCAACCAATGCCAGAAGCCCTACCAATCCTCTTAATATTTCCATTTAATCTGTGAGAAAAGTTTATTTTAAGTTAGTAATGGCTAAAATTAGCTAACAAGGTGGATATTGGCAACTAGTTATGATTTAATCCAAAATATTTAAAACTACTCTAATTTTTAGTTCTATTATAATGAATCGAAATAGGAAATAATTTCTACCAGCTCTTCTGGTTTTGTTGTTTTCAATTTATTCTTTTTCATAAATGTTTCTACCTTTTCCTGATGTTCCCCCATTTCCTTTAAAAATTCTTTCTTCTTTAAGGATAACCAATGCAACTTTCCATCAGGCTTGTATAAATAAAATTCCTTTTCATGAACAATTCTATCTCTTGGAGTCTGTCCTCCTGACACCATTGCTTTGGTAGCCCCAAAGGAATCATCAGCCACTTTTATTTCCGCTGTAATATCCACCACAAGTTTTGTTTTCCCTGTGTATAGAATTTCAAAATAGTCATTTTCTTCTATCTCATAATCTGTGGAGACATATCCATTCTGAAAAAACATAGAAAACTCCCCCTTATCATCCATTAATTTAAATTTATGAATTTTGGAATTATCCACATAAAAAGAATCTTGTTGAAATTTTACTTCAATTAAATCTTTGAAAAGGTTATACCTAAGATCCAATACTTCCGATGCCTCTTCTTCTACAAAGTATAATAACCCTTTTTTCCATTCATTTGAATTAGAATAATAAGGACTACCATCTAGTTGATTAGGGTTATCATCTATAAAATCGCTTACTCCTGTTGACAAAGGAGATTGATCCAGTGCGAATCTCGATACTTTTGAGAATTGTCCATATGATGAAATGGCCATCATTTGGAATATTGCAATAAAAAAAATTTGACGCATTTTTCGATTTGTTAGGGTTCATAAATTTAGTCTCAATGTATAAAAAAAGGTACTTTGGACAAACCAAAGTACCTTTTTTCTTTTTTATTCAAGAACATTGGAAATTAATTTCCTCCATCCCACCATACTTTAGTACTTAATTCATCACCACCCATTCTAGAAATGGCAGCAGCAACATTTTCAGCATTCAAATCCTTTTCAGCTTGTGGAAAACCCATTCTTCTTGGAATCTCTCTTCCTTCAATAGCATCAGGAGCAGGAGATAATTCTGGATAACCAGTTCTTCTGAATTCAGAATAGGCTTCAAGACCAGTCATATATAAAGCATAATATTTCTGATATCCAATTGATTTTAATCCGTCATAAGCAACACCAGCTTCACCCAAATAAGCTGCAATATCAGCTGCTTCAACACCCCATTGCTCCATAGAAGCAGTAATAGCTTGCTCATAAAGCGCTTCGGCATCACCTCCAATCATTCCTCTTGCAGCAGCCTCAGCCTGAATAAATAATACTTCAGAATAAGTCATCATAATACCTGGAGAAGTTGATTCTCTTACCATAGCTCCTGGGAAAGAAATCTCATCATTAGTGATACTACCAGCAACTGCCTCAACAACACCATAAGGCATTCCAACATAAACATCATTAGGATCTTTAGGTGCTGGTGCAGGATCAGCAAACATAGGTAACCTTGGATCATTTACATCTTTAAGG
>JAHQVQ010000026.1 GCA_019634305.1 Flammeovirgaceae bacterium
AAGCCCAGTGATGATGAAAGCACTGAAGATATTCCAGATGAAGAGAACTCACTTTTACCCAATCTGGGTCTTGCTGAACTAAATCTCTATGATATTAATTTTCGATTTCAGGAAAAAACTGCAGGTCAGGACTTGCTTCTGAAACTAAATGAATTGGCTTTTCTTCCTGAAAAAATTGATTTAAATAAGCAAGAACTTGACTTGGGTAAATTGTTATTGAAAAACTCCTTAGTCCAATTTCAACAAGCAGTTTTGCCAACCCCAGATTCATCCCAACTACAAGTAGCAAGTACTGATATTTCAGTAGATTCTACTCAAACCTCCTCTCCTATTTCCCTGGATTTCGGCTGGAACATAAAAATGGACGAATTAAAACTGGAAAATAATATCATTAGGTATGATGACAGGAACGCTCCAAAAATGGACACAGGTTTCGATCCAGCTCATATTGATTTTAAAAATTTCAATTTGGAATTTAAAGGAATCATTGCCAATAGGAAAAAAGTAGAGTTGACCCTGGGTCATTTTTCAGTAGTAGAAAAAAGTGGATTTGGGATAAAAAATATTACCACTCATTTATTAGTAAATCAGGAAAAACTACATTTCGAAAATCTGGAGTTACTTACTTTTAATAGTGAGTTTCATACGGATTTATTAGTGACATTCAAAAGTCTGGAATCCCTAACTAAAAGTCCTGAAGAGGTGTTACTGGATTTTAAGATTGATCGAACAAAAATTTTTTTTAAAGATTTAGTATATTTCGCACCGGATTTGGATAGTCTGCCTACCATTGGTGGAAATTTAGATAAAAATATTGCCCTGGACATAAAAGGAAAAGGAAAGCTTAACGACTTTAGTTTAGATCGATTCAACTTTTATACTTTCAATAAGACTAAATTTATTAGTCATGGACAAATAAAGGGATTACCCAACATAGAAACGCTTAAATTTGATTATTACATTGATTCCCTTTACAGTACCCAAAAGGATTTGTTGGCTATAATTAACGATACTTCTATAACCAATCCATTAAATCTTCCCACATTTATCAATTTACAGGCAAGTACTTCAGGCAAACCAGACAGCCTGGAAGCTGAAACCAGACTTCACTCTAATTTTGGATTAGTACGAACCATCACCACTTTTGAGATGGATACTGCAAAAAATACCGATTTTCTTGATTTCAACCTTGATTTAGAAGAATTTCAACTAGGAGAATTTTTAGAAGATGAAACCATTGGCACCATTTCCTTAAATGCCGCAATTGTTGGAAATAATGTAACAACCGACCAACCTAATGTATCTCTAGATGCTTCTATCATCCAATTTCTTTATAATAAATTTAATTACAGAGATTTGGACATTAAGGCGAATTATTTTGGAGATTCTCTTAATGCAGAAATAATTTCTAAAAATCAACCGCTGGATTTCTCCTTAAATACCAGCCTATCCATGCAGGAAAAAGATACTGCCATGCACCTGGACTTGAACTTGAACTTGAGAAATCTCGACTTTTTTGCCCTCAATTTACAACAGAAAGAAACCTCTTTCAAGGGAAAAATAAAATCAGAATTTCATTTGAGAGATTCTACCAATATGGAAGGCATGTTAGATGCTTCTGAATTAGTAATTGTTTCCAACAAAAGGAAGTACCCTATAGAAACTACAGCGCTGGATTTGTCTTTAAAACCAAAAAAATCAGTCATTAATCTGGTTTCTGATTTTATGACTATTGATTTAAATGCCTCTTTCCATTTATTGGAATTTGGGGAAGTCATTCAATCGGCATATGCTCAATTTCTTGAACCATCAGATTCATTAGAAAAACAGGTAAATGAAAAAAACTTTGATTTTGAAGTAAATATCCTGGACGAAGATTTTATCACAGATATTTTAGTTCCTGATCTTAACAAAATTCAAATCGGAGATATCAAAGGAAATTATATTGGCGCTCAGAACAAATTGGATATTAACATTGATATACCCAAGGTCAATTATGCTGATATTGAGGTAGATTCATTTTTAGTAGCCCTGGAAACCAGTCAGGATGTGCTTGATTTTAAACTGGGGTTTTCCCAACTTAAAGTTGATTCCTTTCAAATAGCTTATCCTGAAATAGGTGGGAAAATTGGAGATGGCAAACTTGCACTAGGTTTTAAAATGAAAGATGAAAAGGAAAAATATAAATATCAGATAGAAGGTGATCTGGAAGTCATTGATAAGGAATATAAATTTAAGTTTCTGCCTGAAAATTTTGTGCTCAATTATATCCCCTGGAAAGTAAATGAAAACAATGCCATTTTTATTGGGGACAAAGGGCTAAGAACTGAATATGTGGAAATCTCCAACGACAATTCATCTATCAATTTTGCTGTAGAAGAAAAAATCATCGATCTGAATTTAAAAAATATCAACCTTCACGATATCTTCCAGCTCATCAAAACAACCGAGCAGCAAACTCAACTAATTGCCGGAATACTTGACTTGGACCTAAAACTAAATCAGGCTGAAGACTCTTCATTCTTTGAAATCAATTCAGAAATCACCGATTTTTCCATAGTAAAAGCCAATTTAGGGACATTAAGTCTGGCTGCAAATGATAAAAAAACTGATTTAATCGATATTGATCTGGCTTTAAAAAATGCGCAAAACAATTTGGAAGTAGTTGGAAATTATGAAACTACAGCAGGATTATTTGATTTCGATATTGATATCAATCAGCTGGATCTAAAAACTTTTGAACCGCTTACAACACTAGGTAATTTAAAAGAAATGAGTGGAATTGTAACAGGAAACCTTGATGTAAAAGGAGATGCCGATAATCCAAATCTATCCGGTTCTTTAAACTTTCAAAATGCCACTTTAAATCCTACCATAATCAACACTTTATTTAAAATGGATAATGAGAAAATTGTATTTGATAATAAAGGAATTGAATTTCAAAATTTCACTTTGCAGGATCGTGAAAATAATAAACTAAGTGTAGATGGCTATTTAATCACAGAAAATTATGCTGATTTTGATTTCGATCTGAATATTAAAGCCAATGATTTTCAGGTGGTGAATAGCACAAAGGCGGATAATGATGAATTTTATGGGAAATTTGTGATGGGTACCAATCTGGATATCACCGGAAATATGATTCTACCTGTTGTTAAAGGAAATATTTCCATAGACAAAGGCACTGATATGACCTATGTGATGCCGCCTGAAGAATTTGATTTGATTTCGGATAAAGATATCGTAGAGTTTAGAAATATCAGCGAAACAGGGGACACCACATTTAATTATAATTTACAGCAGGCAATCACTCCGAATGATAGTATTATTCCTGCTATTTCTGGAATACAACTTAATACAGTAATCGATATCGATAAAGAAGCCAAATTTGGCGTAGTGATCGATCCTAACTCTGGGGATAATGCAAAAGTGGTAGGTGGCGGTCATCTTAATTTCCTGATAAATAAAGGTGGGAATATGACATTAACCGGAAGATACGAAATTACAAAAGGCGAATATTTACTTTCATTCTATGGGTTGGTAAAAAAGAAATTTCAAATTGCACCAGGAAGTTTTATCAATTGGTCGGGTGATGTGTTGAATGCTGAAGCCAATATTTCCTGCCTTCATGAAGTAAAAACTTCCTCACTGGAATTGATAGCTAATGAAATTGGAGACGATAAAAATCAACAAAACATTTACAGACAAAAGTTGCCTTTTATTGTGGAAATTGACATCATCGGAGCATTGATGGAACCCAATATTCAATTTGGAATTGGTTTGGAGAAAGAATACATAGTGAAATACCCTACTGTTGCCAATAAACTCAGAACACTGGAAGATCCTAATTACGAATCCAAAAGAAATCAACAGGTTTTTGCTCTATTAGTATTAGGAGGTTTTATCTCTGAAGTTCCTGTCGCCTCAAATCAAACTACTGCAAGCATGGCTACTTCGGCTGCCAGAAATAGTGTGAATGGGATGTTGGCTGACCAACTCAATAAACTTTCTGGGAAATATATTCAGGGAGTAGACCTGAGTTTCGGACTGGATACTTATGATGATTATTCGGGAGGACAGGCGCAAACTAAAACAGAATTGGATGTGAAAGTGTCCAAAGAATTTATGAATGACAGACTGGAAATAGAAGTAGGCGGTAGTTTTGACCTGGAAGGAGAGGAAAATCCTAATGAAAAACAGTCTTCCGGAATTGATGCTGATGTGGCTATTATTTACAAGCTCACGGAAAATGGGCAATACCGGTTAAAAGGTTTTAGGGAAAATTCTTATGATACTTTTGATGGCGAACTGATCAATATGGGAATTGCTTTTATTATGGTAAAGGACTTTAAGGAATGGGGAAAAGAAGAGAAAAAAAGCAACCGGGAAAAGAAGGTGGAAAATTTGATTAAAAAACTAGGCATAAGAGAAGAAGAGCATGCCCAGCTTGATTCAACACAAACCAACTAATTAAGTAGTAATTCAAAATTAATCGTGTATTATTTTGCCGAAAAAGACTGATAGAGAGATTACTATTTCTCGGAAATAATAGTACCTGGTGTGGAGCACTGGTGCTTAATAAATAGGGAATAAATTGACAAACTATCCAAAAACTAAAGTGCATTTTAAGTATTTAATTTTTTTCAATATCATTCTTTTTTTAGTAGTTGTTCGGGGTTGAAAAAACTTGAGGAAGGCTTTTACCTTTACAATGGTGGTGAAATTGAAATTAAATCCGCTCATGAAGTATATGATGAAGGAGATTTAAATGATGAACTTTCCAACTTGATCAAACCTGTTCCAAATGGGAAAATTCTTTGGATGAGACCCGCTCTTTCCATTTACAATTCTGTGAAGGAACCAAAAAAAGAAAAGGGTTTGAAGAATTGGCTGAAAAATAAATTAGGAAAAAAACCAGTGTATCTCTCTGAAGTAGATGGAGAAGCCATCTCGATAATGATGGAGAATAGATTATACCACAAAGGTTATTTCAATTCTACGGTAAATTACCTGGTTCATAAAAAAAAGAAAACTGGTACACTGACATTTGAAGTTCAACCTGGCCAGGCTTATTTAATAGATGCTGTTTTTTTTCCAAAAAAAGCAGATACTTTATCTATGTTG
>JAHQVQ010000261.1 GCA_019634305.1 Flammeovirgaceae bacterium
CCACCATTGAGTTAATTCAAATTGGTTTATTAATCTTATTTTTGTACATAATAGGAATTACAATTTTACCATCATGAATATTACCTTCATTAGGATTATTTGAAATGATGGTAATTCATACTAACAAATAGCATTTTAGGAACAGGTAAAGTGCTAAAAAAATATTCTTAAATTCTGGGGTTTCCCAAATTTTAGGAATGATACTACTAGGTCAAATATTTTATAAAAACAAATTCAATGGTTACACTAATACAATTAGAGTATGTCATTGCTGTGGATACCTATCGCCATTTTGCTACGGCAGCTCAGAAATGTTTCGTAACCCAACCAACCCTCAGTATGCAAATCAAAAAACTGGAGGAACAGCTTGGAGTCATTCTTTTTGATAGGAGTAGACAGCCCGTAATTCCTACAGACATAGGGGAAAAAGTAATTGATCAGGCGAGATTAATCCTCAGAGGTACTGAAAAGATCAATGAAATAATTAATTCTTTTCAGGAAAAAGTAAGTGGGGAACTAAAAATAGGAATTATACCCACTTTAGCGCCATATCTTCTACCAAAATTCATTGGCAATTTAGTACGAAAGTACCCTGGGGTAAATATTCAGATAGAAGAAATCATTACCCAGGATATATTAAAGAAACTAAAAACTGATTTATTAGACGTAGGAATTTTAGTTACTCCCTTAAATGACTCTGACATTACAGAAAAACCAGTTTTTTATGAAGAAATAAAAATCTATTCAAACCCAAACCATAGTTTTTCCAAGTTCAATGGAATTCGATTGGAGGATATTACCTCTCCTGAATTATGGATGCTTCATAAAGGTCATTGTTTCAGGTCCCAGGTAATAAACCTCTGTTCCAACAATAATTCTAATGAAAATAGTCTACCATTTAAATATGAGAGTGGATCTCTTGAAACTTTAAAAAAAATGGTGGATACTGAAGGAGGATTTACACTTCTTCCTGAATTAGCATTTAATGGTCTTAATGAAAGTCAGAATAGCCGGGTTAAAACATTTGAAAACGCAAAACCTCTTCGTGAAGTAAGTTTAGTTACTGTAAGAAATTGTGCCAAAGCCAAAATTCTGGGCATTCTATCAGAAGAAATTTCTAATGTTTTGCCGAAAGAAATGTTAGATAAAAATAGAGGAATTGTTGTAGAGTGGCAATAGAAAAAGATGAGAATTTTCTAATTCTTATTCAATTGTTAAACAAACAATCCTTAATAATCATGAAAAGCATGCTCCATTATTTTATATATTTGCGCAACTAGAATAAAGCAACTATATGAAGTATAAAAGAATTCTCTTAAAACTTAGTGGTGAGGCCCTAATGGGTGAACAGAAATTTGGGATTGATTCTGAACGTTTAGAAACATATGCCCTTGAAATTCAAAAAGTTGTAGAAAATGGTATCCAGATAGCCATTGTTATTGGAGGTGGAAATATCTACCGAGGAATACAGGCTGAAAAATCTGGAATTGACAGAGTACAGGGTGATCATATGGGAATGTTAGCCACTGTTATTAATGGTATGGCTTTGCAAAGTGCCCTAGAAAAACACGGTATTTATACCCGTTTAATGTCAGGTATCAAAATGGACCAGGTTTGTGAGACATTTATTAGGAGGAGAGCTGTAAGACATTTAGAAAAAGGGAGAGTAGTCATATTTGGAGCAGGAACTGGTAATCCATATTTTACTACCGATTCTGCTGCAAGTTTAAGAGCCATCGAAATTGAGGCGGATGTAGTATTGAAAGGAACAAGAGTTGATGGTGTTTATTCATCCGATCCTGAAAAAAATCCAGATGCAACAAGATTCTCCACCATTTCTTTCAAAGATGTGTATCAAAAAGGATTAAATGTAATGGATATGACTGCATTTACGCTTTGTAAGGAAAATGATTTACCGATTGTAGTTTTTGATATGAATAAACCTGACAATCTCAGAAGATTAGTAATGGGTGAAAAAGTAGGAACATTAATTTCAATGTAATAAATATTTTCGGATATAATCATCCAAATGAAGAGCTCTAACTGATTACCAGTTTGGGCTTTTTTTTTACTCTGCAAATTAAAAAAATCAAGCTACTAAATATTAAATTTAGTGACTCAGAATGTTAAAAAGTGAGGTTGCTAAATTTTTGCTTTCAGATAAAAGCCTTAATTTTATAGCAAAAAAATTAATTAACCTTTCTTAATATTATGGAAGATATAGATTTTTATCTTGAAGATGCAGAGGAATCAATGGGAAAAGCAATAGAACATACCGAACACGAGCTTTCAAAAATCCGGGCAGGTAAAGCCATGCCATCTTTAGTAGATGGAATAATGGTTGAATACTATGGAAGCCCTACCCCCTTAAGCCAGGTAGCAAGTGTAAGTACTCCAGATGCCAGAACCCTTACTATTAAACCTTGGGAAAAAACCATTCTTCCCGAAATTGAAAAAGCTATAATGAATAGTGACCTGGGTCTTAATCCCCAAAACGATGGTGATATAGTAAGGCTAAATATTCCTATTCTAACTGAAGAAAGGAGGATAGATTTAGTAAAGCAAGCTAAACATGAAGCTGAAAATGGCAAAATTAGTGTTCGAAATATTAGAAAAGATGCCAATGATCACATCAAAAAATTATTGAAAGAGGGTGTTTCTGAAGATGCAGTGAAAAATGCTGAAATGGATGTTCAGGAAAAAACTAATAAATACATTAAAAAAATTGATGATATTTTAACTAAAAAGGAGAAAGATATCATGACCGTTTAAGTAATTGACGGAAATTAAGCAATAAAAAAGGCTTAGAAGTTAGTTTAAACTAATTTCTAAGCCTTTTTTATTATCATCACATTTTATAACTTATCAACTTCAGCATCTACTATTCCATATTCCACAGATTCCTTGGCATTCATCCAATAATCTCTGTCGAAATCCTTCATTACCTGCTCTGTAGTTTTTCCGCAATTTTCGGCAAGGATTCTTGCTCCCATTTCTTTTACTTTTGAGATTTCTCTAGCCTGAATTTCTAAATCAGAAGCCCTTCCCTGCATTCCTCCAATACTCGGCTGATGAATCATAACTCTTCCACTCGGCCAAACATATCGCTTTCCTTTTTCTCCAGCAGAAAGAAGAATAGAACCCATGGAAGCAGCTAATCCCATACACACTGTAGCTACAGGGGAGGAAATTAATTTCATAGTATCATGGATGACCATACCAGATGTTACAACACCTCCAGGACTATTGATATAAAAAGTAATTTCTTTTCCAGGATCTTTAGCTTCTAAGTACAATAGCCTGTTTACAATTCTCTCAGCGGAATCGTCCATCACAGGTCCCCACAAAAATACTCTCCTTTGCTCTAAAAATTGATTATCGAACTTGGTACTATTTCCAAGCTGTTCTATTATTTCTTCTAAATTATTTTCCATTTTTCCTATTTAGTGTTTATTGAACAGGATTTAAGTCCTTGGACTATTTTAATTGAGAATTATTTTACTTATAATCAGGCAGTTGTGGTAATTGTTAAATTAGTTATTTCCCTCCAACTACTTCTATTGAATAAGTAATATTAATATATAAATTTGGAAACCCATAAAATGTTAATAAAAAATATGACCTAATAAAAAAGACTAGACTATCCTTTTAAAGCTGTATTCACAATAACCTGGTTATGTAAAGTCCGATGAACAGGGCACTTATCAGCAATTTCTAATAGCTTTTCCTTTTCCCCAGGATTAAATTTTCCTTCCATTTCTATGATCCTGTCAATTTTATCAATTTTGCTCCTACTGGTTTCACAATTCTCACAATCTTCCAAATAGGATTTCTCATGGCTGAGGTGTACACTTACTTCATCCAATGCAATATTCTTTCTGTCGGCATACATTCTTAAAGTCATACTTGTACATGCACCCAAAGCTGCTAACAAATAGTGATATGGAGTTGGACCAAAATCATTTCCACCTACGTCCTCTGGTTCATCAGCAGTCTGGTAATGATTCCCCGATTTAATATCGGTTGTGAATCCATCATTAGAAGTTCTGGTAACTACCTGGGATGCAGTGCTGAGGTTTTTTTGCTCTGGAAAATCCAGGTATCTTTTAGACCATGAGGCAATTAAGCTTCCAGCAAAAATGGAATCCTCTTTTTTAGTTAATAAATGATCAGCTCCATCCAGAGAAATAAAACTTCGGGGATGTTTAGCGGCTTTAAAAATATGGGTGGCATTCTCAATACCTACAATTTTATCATTGGGAGAATGGAAAATAAGTAAGCCTGCATTTAAATTTCCAATGTAATTTTTAGAATTTATGGATTCTAAATCATCTATAAACTGTTTTTTTATTTCAAATGGCCGGCCTCCAATATTAACGTTCGCTTTTCCAGTGGTCTTAATTTCCTCTAAACCATTATTAAATAAATTAGTGACATGTTCAGGATGGGCTGGAGCTCCAATAGTAGCTACCGCTTTTATACTTTCAATTTGATGTCTGGCAACTAAAACTGCAGCTCCACCAAGGGAATGCCCAATAAGTAAAGAAGGCGGTTTATAGAATTCATGCAGATAATCTGAAGCCGCAACAAGGTCAGTTATATTTGTGGAAAAATTTGTGTCTGAAAATTTCCCTTCACTATCTCCAAGTCCTGTAAAATCAAACCGGAGCACTCCAAGGCCTTCCTGGGTTAATGCTCTGCTAATATTATTTACTGCAGCAAAGTTTTTATTGCAAGTAAAACAATGGGCAAAAATGGCAAAATTATGAGGTTTGGTATCAATAGGCAATTCCAACTTTGCAGACAGCTTGTCCCCATTTTGATTGGGGAAAGAAATTTTGGTAGTTTTCATTGGTTAAATATTTCAAATAAATTGAGGTAAAAAAGTGTAATACTTTAGCATGGAAGGAACAAGATTGCCTTTAAAATAATTCTTAAAATTATTTTCTACCTTTTCAAACCTTCATCATCAAAAACTCCATGGGAATAATTCCTGTCAGAATACTCTTAAAATAATAAAATAAAAAAGAGGTAATTCCTTTAATTAGTTACTTTGGTAGATTTTAGGTAGCATGGCTTTAACTATTGAAATTTTTTAGACTTATTATTAAGCACCTGTGCTATTATTTCCGAGAAATAGTAATCTCTCTATCAGTCTTTTATGGCAAAATAATACACGGTTAATTTTGAATTACTACTTAAATGACCTTAATTGATGCCTTTCTTGGCCCGATATATTTTATTCTTTTAGTGGTATTTGCCTATCTGATCAGAGGATTTTTTACTACTAAAAAAAACAGGAAGTATTTCATTCCTGCACTAATTATAAAATTAATTGGAACAACAGTTTTTGCGTTTATTTATCAGTTTTACTACGGGGGTGGTGATACTTTTAATTACTTCAATGCTGCCAAAATTGTTATGGAGGCATTTGGAGAGGATTTTTCCCTAGGAGTAAGGATTTTCTTTTTAGATGCCGGAGATTATACCTACGATACCGTAAAATACACTTATAGAACACCCTTTTTCAGATCTGGTGAGGAATGGTTTTTATCAAGAATGGCAGTTGTTGCAGGCTTCCTTAGCTTTGGGTCTTTTCTCGCCTCTTCTTTCCTGTTTGCATTTTTTGCTTTTATAGGTACCTGGAAGTTATACCAGGCTTTTCTATTTATTTACCCAAAATTGAATTTTGAATTTGCTTTAGCTGTTTTTGCAATCCCTTCTCTGGTATTTTGGGGATCAGGCCTTATGAAAGATACCATAACTCTCGGTGCATTAGGCTTTTTAACACACGCAGTTTTTTCATTTTTTATTAAAAAAGATGGAAAGGTTAATAATATTTTAATGGCATTTCTGGCAGTGTGGATAATAAGTGGGTTGAAGGTGTATATATTATTTACTTTTTTACCAGCCATGCTTATTTGGGTATATTTAAAATTAAAAGGAAGTATTCATAATCCTGTTTTGAAATTTGTAAGTATTCCTATTTTGATATCTGTAATAGTTTTATTTGGTTATTTTACGATATCGAACCTGGCAGCAAATAGTGTGAAATATAACTCAGTTGAATCAGTGACAAATAGAATAGGTGGGTTTCACACCGATCATGGAAGCAGAGAATCGGGTTCTACCTATTCCCTAGGAACTATTGAATATACACCAATTGGGATTCTTAAAAAAGCACCTGAAAGTATAAATATAACTTTATTCAGGCCTTATTTATGGGAAGTTGGAAGCCCAGTCATGTTAATGACTGCCTTTGAGAGCCTGGGTTTTCTATTGGTTGCTTTATTTATTCTGTTTAAGTCGGGGCCACTAAAGTTTGTAGGTAAATTCTTTTCGAATCCTGAAGTTATATTATGTATCGTTTTTACCCTTTTTCTTGGTTATGTCGTAGGGTTTATGAGTCTAAACTTTGGGGCATTGGCCAGGTTTAAAATCCCTTTGCTACCTTATTTTGCAATGGCTTTAATTATTATTTTAAAAGGAGATAAATCCAAGAAACCGCAAAAGAAAAAAAAGAAAAGGACTATAGCATTTGCCAACTAGACTTGATAATTATTAAGGAATAAATTCCATTGGAATTCGGATAGAAGTTTTGTCCCAAACTATAAATAAATCCACTCCCAGTTTACTTTCCTCAAAAAATAAGGTTAAAGTACGAAATTGACCAGGAGCTTTATAAACAGGTACTTTGGTTCTTATCACATCATGGCTTGGATTGTATTTGTAGAGTCCCCATTGTCCGGGAACATCATTGAAAATTATGGTCCACTCAGCTGTATCGGGTATCGTAAATAAGGCGTAAGTTCCCGCTTCCAGAACTTGATCACCGATTTTTACCTTTTTATTAATTGTCATTTCAGTGGCATCATCGTCTCCGGTTCTCCATAACTTTCTCCAGGGGACATTAAACCCGAATGGGTAGGAGGCTTCATATTTCATATGTGCTCTTCCATAGGTTATTTTTGCATAAAAATCTTCTTTTTTAATATTTGCTAACCCTACTTCACTTCTTCTCTTTTTAGGGTTAGATTGCTGGGAAAAGCTGATTTGCGTGATGAAAAAGAAAAAAAATAGGATTGAAAATAATTTCAAAAAATTTACTCGCATGTTAAAAAGTTGATAAAATGATTTTGTATAAATCTCTAATTTAAAAAAGCATGTTCTAGTATTTTCTCTTATAAATTTACCTTTAATTTTCCCAAAACCTTTTCAATGAATAAATCTGTACCTTTCTCTCCTTCCAAAGGAGCCCAGGGCGCGAAATTTTTATCAGTGCCAGGATCCCAAGGACCATCCTTTAATTCATATAAAATTGAGCCTTTTTCAAGGGAAATTAAAGTGTGATAGGTTCCCGGACTAATTTCAGCTCCAAAGTTTTCTGATTGGGCATCTAAAATAAAATGATTGGAAATCACCCCATCTTCAGAAAATTCGACCACTAATATTTTCCCCTTTAGAATTATAAAGGCCTCTCTTTTATCAGGGTTTTCATGTTTGTGTGGAGCAACATAAGTACCCGGTTCCATTGCATTCAGCATTCTGTGAATACTATCCTGACTGTTTGTATGGAAATTATAATTTTTCCTTTTTCTTTCAGAAGCTTGAGCTTCCCCAATTACTTTTTCTATTAGTATTTTATCTAATTTTATCATTCTGATAATATTAATTTCTGTAACAGGCAAAAAAATACGACTTTTGGCGGATTAATTTGCTGTTGGCAAATTTTAAAACTTAAAGATAAATGATGAGCTGAAAAATGTCATTAGAAGTTTGGGACTGATTCTTTTGTTTTCCAATACTTTTTCTCATGATCAATTATCATTACAAATTTTAAACATATGAAAAAACTTACAACAATTACAACTATCTTTTTATTAGTATTCCATTTTAATCTAATTGCTCAGGAAGATGCAAGAAGTAAATTTGAAGAAACTATAAAATCGGACGACCTCAAAGGACACTTATCTGTGATCGCTTCTGATGAGTTTGAAGGACGAGAAACAGGGGAAAAAGGACAAAAAATAGCCGCTGAATATATCTCAAATTACTTTAAAGAAATAGGGCTTACTGGCCCTGTGAAGGATTCAGAAAATCCTTATTTCCAGACATTTTCTTTATATAAGTCTTCATGGGGAGAAATTAAACTATCCAATTCAGAGAAGGAATTTGTGCTTTATGAGGATTATTTTCCCTACGGAAGTTTTCAATTCGATAATGAAACTGTTGAATTAGTTTTTGCAGGGTATGGACTTAATGGGGAGGAATATTCCGATTATAAAGATTTGGATGTGAAGGGAAAGATCGTATTAGTATTAGATGGAGAACCTAAGGGAGAGGAAGATGCTGATAAAAAATCAAAGGGATTTAATCCTTTTAGCAAAATTGAAACTGCAAAAGAAAAAGGTGCAAGGGCAATAATTTTTGTAATGGGAGATGAAAATCAATTCGATGGAAGAAGAAAAATGATGAAAAAATATGGAGGCAGACCTTCTCTTTCCTTTGACAATCCTAAAGAAGGCACAGGAATCTTTTTTACTTCATCCTCAAAAGCAGCAGAATTATTAGGGGTGAGCAGCAAAAAATTTGATAAGACAGTAGGTAAAATATCTCTAAAAAAAGGGAGTACCTCAGGTAATTTAAAAAATAAAATTACAATTACTGCTAAAAGAACTAATGATGAGGTACAAACTGAAAATGTGTTGGGCTTTTTAGAGGGGGGATCTAAAAAAGAGGAGGTAATTGTAATTACCTCCCACTATGATCACATAGGTATAAATGGAGAAGAAATTAACAATGGAGCAGATGATGATGGCTCTGGAACTGTTACTGTTTTGGAATTGGCTGAGGCTTTTACAGAAGCTAAAAAAAATGGAAATGGTACTGAAAGAAGTATATTATTTATGACAGTTACCGGGGAGGAAAAAGGATTATTAGGATCAAGGTATTATTCAGAAAACCCAATATTTAAATTAGAAAATACAGTGTGTAATTTAAATATTGATATGGTGGGCCGTGTGGACAAAGACCATGAAGACAATCCTAATTATGTTTATATTATTGGTTCTGATATGCTATCAAGCGAGTTACATCAACTTAGTGTGGATGTGGCAAAAAAATATGCTCCCAATTTTTTAATGGATTATAAATATAACTCTAAGGATGATCCGAATAGATTTTACTATAGATCCGACCATTACAATTTTGCAAAACATGGGATTCCTGTGATTTTTTATTTTAATGGAACTCATGATGATTATCACCGACCAACTGACACTGTTGAAAAAATAAACTTTGAGATAATGGAAAATAGAGCCAGACTAATATATAACACTGCCTGGGAAATTGCCAATAGGGAGAAAAGGATTGTAGTTGACAAGGAGCCAAATGAAAATAAGTAGTCAAAATAATAAATAGTGTCTTAAAAAAGGGTTTTTTTGTAATAGATGAACCCTTTTTTATATTCCATTGACTAAATAAGTAATTCTGAAAGCTAAATTATTATGAACATTTGGTTTTGCATAAAATCCAAAGTTATAAAACATCCCTATTCCAAGGCCTCCTTTTACAAGCCCTAATATTTTCGCTTTTAATAAATTATTAATCAATATTCCTGTTTCATAATACCCTCTTGAGTAATCACTGATTTCAATTTTTTGGTGAATCTCCTTTGGATTATCCAAATTAAACTGACCCCAACCTGCATTTAATGCCACCCCAAATTCGGGCCTGAACCTACCAGAATTAAATAACAAAGAACCAAAATTGTGTTGGTAATAAATATTAAAATAATTATCTGATACAAATCCATATATATCCATGGTTTGGAAAACATCCTTAACAATAATTCCACTTAATGTGCTCTTTCCTCCTCTACCATTAAATAACATAGGGTAAGGTAAATCACTATCCATTAATCCATATTCAAAAGTCACATCCGATTTACCATAGTTACCAATAAAAAATGAATGATCAACCTTATAACTAAGTTTTGAATAGTTATAATTACCTCCAAAAAGTCCTTTAATTCCTCTGGTAAAGTTCATATACAAAACCGGAAAAGTTTTGCCAAACGTCATCAGCTGTCTTTTTCCTATGTAAAAATTACCATCTATAGAATACCTGAGTTTAATGGTAATGTCAGTACTTTTAAACTTTTGAGGAGATGAAAGGGAATCAGAATTAGCTTCTGGAGCATAGATGTAATCATAGGTTGGTTCTTTCCAATAAGAATTTAGGGAAATTTCCGCATTGGTATTATTGATAAAGCCATTATAAAATGAAATCCCATTAAACCGATACTTATCCATTCTACGGGTCATAATTCTTCTAAAAAAATCATCTTTCTGCCCAAAATAATGTTGGGAACCCGGCTCCTCAAGATCATACAATGTTTTTACCTGAAAATAATTCTCTCTCGATTTTTTTATATAATAATTGAAGTTACCTCCAAACTTCCATTGTTTATCTCTAAATCCATAAGCTCCGTATCCACCAATAGCGAAAGTTTTCGATATTTTTTCTGTTGTGCTCAATCCCATTCCCAACCGCAGACCTTCATATTGATTCAAACTAAAAAGATTATTGAGGTTAATTCCCAGAAAATCTACAGCCAATTCATCCTTATAAAAGGCCTTGCCCAACTTATACCATTTTTTAATAACTCTATCATCAGTATCATTAAAAGAATTTATATAGGTAAGTTCTTCTTTTTTAGAAAGACTGTCCTTTCTTTTTATATCCCAGAAGGCATTTTCAGTAGAATCGTTATAATTATCGAATACTACCATATCAAACCTCAGCTTTTCTTTTAAGTTTTCAAACTTGGGATTCAGGTCAATTTTAGAAATGTAAGAGTTCTTCACAAAGGTGGTACCAACATATTTGGTAGGAAATTCAGGTAATTTGATTTTTAAGAAGACATGTGTAGGAAAAATAGTATCCTTTTTTATAAAAGAATTTTTCTGAATTATTTCCACTTCTTTTCCATCCAGTTCATTATGGTTTTGAACGTAAAAGGCCAATAGTTTGAAGGAGGAAACATCAATATATATTGTTCCAAATAAATAATCAGAAGGGTTGCTGTCAAACTTTTTTATTGGAAAAAAATCGATAATATAAATTTCGTTTTCCAGAAAATTTTTCATTGAACGAAGCACAAAATTGTACTTGCGTAGGTTGTCCTTATTCAAGGGACAATTAACCCTATTTCCAGAAAAGTTAATATATTTTTCATAGAGCGTAATAGGTTTAAATGAAGATAGAAAAGACAAAACCAAACCATCTTCTATTCCTGATGATCTGGCCTTTAGTATATTTTCCTTATCCCTTTTTACTTTTTTAAATTCCCTTTCTGTATATGATTCAATAAGAAATAAATAATTATCCCTTTGTTCTTTATAGTAATTCAGGTACTTCAAATCACGTTTTCCCAGATTTTCTTTCTCCTTATAAGTTTCATCAGAAATAAATAACTCTCCTTTTATTTTGTTGTAGGCCTCATATTTAAATTGGTGATTTTTATAGATTACACTTTCCTCTTCCAAAGCAATTATATTCTGAACAATAGCTAAAACCTTTTCAGAATTAAGATTTTCTTTTATTACCATCTCGTCTGGTAAATAATTCAATCTGATATGAAGCGGCTCTTTAGGATTTCCAATCTCAATCGATTCAGTTTTATAATCAGGATGAAAAAGTGTCAGTTTTTTAATGGGTTTTTCAGAACCAAATTCAAACTTTCCATTAAACCTGGTGAGCTTACCCAAATGAGTTTGCTCATCTGGAATGATGAAAACAAATGGTAAAGGCTCATCAACGTCAGTATAAACCGCTCCTCTAAGGGCGAGGCTTTGAGCAACCACTGTTTCTTGAAAGTTAACAAAACACAATAGGAAAAGTGCGAAAGAGAAAATACTCAAATCCATTAAATAGGATTTTATTGAAATCAACCTGATGTGCCTAAATTTTTTGAATATTAAAGAGGAAATAATATCAAGCACTTGGATTAAGGTTTATACTGGTTTCAATTTTGGTTTGGGACCTTCCAATTAAAATTAAAAAAGCCTGATTTTTGGTGCTAAATCCAAATATCAGGCTTTTTTAGAATTAAAATCTTTACTAATTAGTTCACGAAATCGGCTCTTATTTCAGCAACTTTGGCAGTAATTCCTTTCAAAGTTTCGTCAGTCAATAAAGCATCGGGATCTGAGTCCATTTTTTCTTGAATTCCGATAAGATCATACATATCGAATAATTCACTAATCTGATCTCTGGTTTTAGTTACATCTTCATCAGCATCACCTAAAACACTAAGAACATTAACTAAATCTCCTAAAGCTTGTTTCTGATCAAGAATTGATTTGATTAAACCAGTTAAGTGTGCTTTTCTTTCAGCTTCTGGTAAATCCTTGGGATAATTCTCTACCAAACCAGTAGAAATATGAAGTCCTTCAATTAAACTACCTGTGGCAATTAAAGCAGCATTTCCAAATCTTTCACTTTCGTTCAAATATTCTTTTGCCAATTCTACTGATTGATTTGCCAGACTTATTAATGTATCCTGATTGGATAAATTAGCTTCAAATTTTTTCATTACTGAAGTATGCACAGCATTGGCAATTCCCAAATGCTCTACAAGTTTCTGAGAGGAGGAAAGGTAATTAATCGCCTCCTGAGTTTTTCCATATACACACAAATAACCCAAATCAGCTGATAATACTCCGAGATTAATAGCTGCCTTATTATTGGTAGTCATATAATCCTGAGCTTTATTTGCTGGGTTTAACAATGCGTCATTGTATTTTGCTCCTGTTTCAATTAATATTTCTGGAACAGCCGTTGGTTCAGGCAATCCATTCAACATTCTTTCAAAATCCTCCTTAGCTATATCTACTTCAGTGA
>JAHQVQ010000262.1 GCA_019634305.1 Flammeovirgaceae bacterium
AACCAATTGTAGACCATAAGTTTGCCAGGGAAAGAGCTATTAATACCTATAAAACTTCTTTGGAAGGAAGGTGAAATTCTGGGTTTTAATACAAAGAACAACCCTTTTTATAAAAAATCCTATTTGAACGGTTTTCAAAGAGGATTTTTTTTTACTTTATAATTCTAATAATGGCTAAATCATCTGTTACAACCTGATGCATTTCATTTTTCAGATTTCTAATTTTTCGATCCAAAAAATTATCAAATTCCGAATATTTATTATCCATGAGCAAATAATTAATAATTGCTGATTAATCTGTTGAATCGCCATTTTTTCTTAGGTCTTTAAATGTAAATATCCCATCTGTACAAATTGATAAATTAATAAACCCTTTGATTGATAACTTTTGCTTTTGGAATAAATACCATTCTTCAAAATTATCAGATAAATGATACCCTATATAATCTGGAATATTTTCCTGTTCATACTCGATTAATTCTCCATCTATAAATATTAATCCATCTCCAATTGTTATAAATTCTGCCTGAGAACTCTCCTCATCAACAAGTCCTATAATTAATGTAGAAAGCAATTCGTTTACATCCAATCCCAACTGATTTTTCACCAAGTTGGTATTTTCAATAAGTTCTTTTACGATAGTCTTTAATTTTTCTTTAAGATGATTCTGCTCCTTTGAATAAAACTCTTCATAAAATTTTTGTTTAGCAATATTTTTTAAAATTTTCCCATAAAGAATTGAGGCAAAAACAGATTCTGTACCCATTGTACAGCCATCCAGAACAGCAATTAATTTTTCATGAGTTGCTATTTGCTCTACAACCAGGTAATCCTCACAATAATTTGTATGAAATTCGCCAATTTGTAGAGTGGTGTATATTTTCATAAATCAATGGGGCTTTACTTCCCTCCGTAAGTATTTTTCAGCCAATTAATGGCTAAATTTTCATCTTTGAAAAATCTCACCCTAAGTTTAGCCGATTCTCTTGCTTCCATCGCCTGCTCAATTGATAGTTGACTAATAAGTGCAGAAGGCATTAAAAATGCAATTCTGATTAGGATTTTATTCACCTGAATTGCAATATTGTTATCAATCCAGGCCTTTAATTCTGACCTTACCACAAACTGAAGCTTTTGAGCATTTATAAGCACAAAGGAGGGCTTATATTTTTTCACCTCCTCCAAATAGTTCATCATCTCGGTTTTGAACTCCTCTTCCAGAAAATTCTCTGAAGTTGAAAGCCAATTGTGTTTAAAGAGATTTTCCTCTTGGTAATAATAAAATTCTGAGTATATACTAGAATAAACTTTCATGCCTTTAAGGATAAAATAATGTGAAAAACACTACTTTTCAAAGAAAGCTAATAGTTCATCAGTGGTTACCAGGTTTTGATCACCTGAAACCATATTTTTCAGGGTGAGCTTTCCTTCAACTATTTCATTACTTCCTGCTAAAATCACATAGGAAATTCCTTTTTTATTAGCATAATTCATCTGCTTTTTCATTTTAGCAGCTTCAGGATAAATCTCTGAATTAATTCCCTTTGCCCTTAATTTTTGCAAAACTGGAAGGCAATAACTTTCAGTAGCCTCATCAAAATTCACAAACATCACCTCAGTAGTATTCAGCTGATCGGTTGGGAATAATTCCAATTCTTCCATCACATCATAAATTCGATCTACACCAAAAGAGATGCCTACTCCCGACATATCTTTCAGACCGAAAACTCCGGTTAAATCATCATATCGGCCTCCACCAGAAACGCTTCCTATGCTCACATTGTTCACCTTCACCTCAAATATCGCCCCTGTGTAATAAGATAAGCCTCTTGCCAGAGTAGTATCAAATTCTAAATGAGCATTCTCTAATCCTAATAATTCGATATAATTCAAAACTGATTGCAATTCTTCCAATCCTTTTGCACCCAGGGCTGAATTTGAGAATACTTCTTTGAGCGTATTTATTTTTGAGATGTTATCTCCCGAAAGGTTAAGAATCGGACTTAAAGCTTCAATTGCAGCCGAAGAAAATCCTTTTCCAGCCAATTCTTCATTTACTTTTTCAGCCCCAATTTTATCCAGTTTGTCAATAGCCATACATAAATCTGATTCTTTACCATTTTCTCCAATGGCTTCAGCAATACCAGCTAATATTTTCCTATTGTTTATTTTTATAGTATAATCCAATATCCCCAATTTGGAAAATACTTCGTTGATCATGGCCACAATTTCCGCTTCACAGATCAAAGAATTAGTCCCAATTACATCGGCATCACATTGGTAAAATTCACGGTATCGTCCTCTTTGCGGACGGTCTGCTCTCCAAACTGGCTGAATCTGAAAGCGTTTAAAAGGGAAATTGAGCTCGCCTCTATTCATCACCACATATCTGGCAAAAGGTACTGTAAGATCATATCTCAAGCCTTTTTCTGCTACCTTTTTCATCATATGCCCAGCACCCTGACTAAAGTCCTGCTCAGTACTTTTTTTAAGGAAATCTCCTGAATTTAAAATTTTATATAAAAGTCGGTCCCCCTCATCACCATACTTCCCCATCAGTACAGAAAGATTTTCCATACTTGGTGTTTCAAGTGGTTCGAATCCGTACTTCTGGTAAACTTTTTTGATGTTATCGAAAATAAAATTTCTTTTGGCCATCTGTATTGGTCCAAAATCTCTAGTTCCACTGGGAATCCCTGGTTTCTGCCCTGCCATTTTTCTACTATTTGCTATCTAAGATTTTAAGTCAGCAAAGTTAACACAAGAATATTCATACTCAAAAGGGAAAATCGTTTGGTTGGAGATTAGGGGTTGGTTGTTAGGTAGGGGTTAGGGATTAGAATTTGGAAGTTGGATGGCAGAAATTAGATTTTATTAATGAATTAGGTATTTGTAATTCTTTTTCATTTCTAATTATCTTAATACTAATATTGAAGCCATTTTTTTTCGTTCCTCATTGAAAAAACATATTCTAAGTGAAACCATTTGTAAAAAACCAGCATCAAATTAAATTGGAAGAATATATTACCAAAAGATATTCTGATAAGGAAATATTGGAATTGATAAAAATTGAAATTCAAAGAAAAAAAGCATTGATTGGATCGGCACAAAAAAATAAAATCACTTTTTACGGAGGAGTTTTTATTTTCAATAGAGTTAATTTACTCAAATTTATTGATTTCGGTTCAATTCAGCTGATCGAACAGAAAGATCAAAAATTCCTTCAGTATAATTACTGGATCATTACTCCCTATATTGCCCTATTATTTTTACCAGTATTTATCCTTATTAATTTTATCCAACATAATGGACTTTATATTTCTACATTTGCTTTTATCGTAAGTTTGGTAATTTGTATGATTGGGTTTTGGAGACAAAAACAATTATTAGTTCAATTAAAAAGAAAATTGCGATATCAAAAATATGGTTCCAGCCTTCTTTGATTAAATATGAGTTATGGAACCAAAAAGCCAACCCCCATGTCCATTTAATTCCAAATAAGTTTACATTTCATATAAATTCACTCTACCTCCAAAAAACAAAAAATATACAGTTACTATTGATGGATTTAAATCAACCTTAGAATCTAACCATAAAGATATAGCAGTTAATTTTTATTTGGCATTAGGAAATGCAGAAGTTGTCATTCCTTACTTTGAAAAAAATGCTAATAGTAATATTAAGGGTGAATTATTGGAAACCAATACCTGGTTTTTAGGTTTGGCTTATATTAAAGAGGAGAACCTGGAAAAAGTATTACAAATATTATCCAAAATTTTGCTAAGTGAATCCAATTATTGAGAAAATGCTAAATAGATATTGGAAAAGCTTAATTAATGATTTCAAGAGATAAAAATGAAGGATAAAAAAAAGAAGCCCTTAAATAGAGACTTCCTTTAACCAAAAAGATTCCAATTATATATTATTAGTGGAAGCCTCTTTGCAAACTATAACCTAAGTATTCATTTTTTTTACAAAAAAATAGGGCGGAATTTCTTAATTAGAAATCCTTCCCATTTGATTAGGTTAGCATAAAATTAACAATCAATAATAAGCTCTTGTGGTTTTTAAACCTACTCTAATGATACAGTTTTTTCGTTTTCCAAAAAGGCACAAAACTTCTTAAAACCAATTGGTGATTTTTTGGTTAATACATTATGGAAAAGCTAAACAGTTCATTTTTTATTCTTTTATTTTTCTTAATGACTCAAAATGCTCAAGCCCAGGATCTAAAAAAAAATCAATGGGAAAACCGATTGCTTCTGCTTATTTCCAACAATTCTCAAAATGAAAACTTTCGGAAACAGATTTCAGAACTGAAAGCTAACCAGGAGGGGCTAAAGGAAAGAAAACTGGTGGTCTATCAAATTTTTCCTAAAGAATATAAGATGGCACTGAACACTCAAAATGAATTAATATCATCTAAACTCTATTCTTATCATAATCCAGAAAATTCTCCTTTTAAAGTAATCCTAATTGGTTTGGATGGTGGCGTAAAATTAGAAAGACCAAATTTCCTCTCTTGCAAAACCTTATTTGGAACTATAGATAGCATGCCAATGAGACAAAATGAATTGAGAAGAAAAGTTCATTGAATTTGAATAAAAAAAGCCCGCAATTCTTGCGGGCTTTCAATATATAAATCAGATTTCTGATTACATCATGCCTGGCATGCCTCCCATTCCTGGAGCACCATGTCCGCCACCTCCCATAGGAGCTTCTGGTTCTGGCTCATCAGCTACTACACATTCGGTAGTAAGTAATAATGAAGCAATAGAAGCAGCATTTTGAAGTGCTAATCTTGTTACTTTAGTTGGGTCAATTACACCAGCAGCAACTAGATCTTCGAATTCATTAGTTCTTGCATTGTATCCGAAGTTTCCTTTTCCTTCTTTTACTTTCTGCACAATTACAGAAGCCTCAAGACCAGCATTGTTAATGATAGTTCTCAAAGGACCTTCCAATGCAACTTTAATGATATTTACACCAGTTTCCTGATCTTCATTTTCAGTTTCAACTTTGTCTAGTGCAGAAAGCGCTCTGATAAGGGCAACACCACCACCAGTTACTACACCTTCTTCTTCAGCAGCTCTAGTCTCATGCAATGCATCGTCAACCAAATCTTTCTTCTCTTTCATTTCTACTTCAGTAGCAGCACCAATGTAAAGGATAGCTACACCACCAGAAAGTTTTGCAAGTCTTTCCTGCAATTTTTCTCTGTCATAGTCAGAAGTAGTATTTTCGATTTGTTGTTTGATTTGATTTACTCTTCCCTCAATTTCTTCAGCAGAACCAGCACCATTTACGATAGTAGAATTATCTTTATCGATAATGATTTTCTCAGCTGTTCCTAAATACTCAAGAGTAGCATTTTCTAATTTGTAACCTCTTTCTTCAGAGATAACCTGACCACCAGTTAAGATAGCGATGTCTTCCAACATAGCTTTTCTTCTGTCACCAAAACCAGGAGCTTTAACAGCAGCAATTTTCAGTGCACCTCTAATTTTGTTAACTACTAGTGTAGCAAGTGCTTCACCATCAACATCTTCAGCAATAATTAATAATGGTCTTCCGGTCTGAGCAGTTGCTTCCAAAACAGGAAGAAGTTCCTTCATGTTGGAGATTTTCTTATCGTAAATCAAAACATAAGGATTTTCAAGATCAGCTTCCATTTTTTCTGTGTTAGTCACAAAATATGGAGAAAGGTAACCTCTGTCAAACTGCATACCTTCTACAGTTTTTACTTCAGTTTCAGTTCCTTTAGCTTCTTCAACAGTGATTACACCGTCTTTCCCTACTTTTTCCATTGCCTCGGCAATCATTTTTCCTACTTCAAAATCATTGTTAGCAGAAATAGCAGCAACCTGTGAAATTTCTTTTGAATCGTTTACAGGCTTAGAAAGGTTGTGTAATTCTTCAACTACTGCAGCAACTGCTTTATCGATACCTCTTTTAAGGTCCATTGGATTTGCACCAGCAGTTACGTTTTTGATACCAGTAGAGAAAATAGCCTGAGTTAGAACAGTAGCAGTAGTAGTACCATCACCAGCCTGGTCAGCAGTTTTAGAAGCTACTTCTTTTACCAACTGAGCACCCATGTTTTCAACAGGGTCAGTCAATTCGATTTCTTTAGCTACTGAAACACCATCTTTAGTTACCGAAGGAGCTCCAAATTTCTTATCTAATATAACATTTCGTCCTTTTGGACCTAATGTTACTTTTACAGCTTCTGCCAAAGTGTCAACTCCTTTTTTCAGCTGCTCTCTTGCACTTGTATCGAAAAAAATTGATTTAGCCATTTTTCTAATTAATTTTTTTTAAATAAAAATAATGTGATTTTAATAATTGGTTAATTAGCAAAGTTTAATTCAAATGAGATTAAACAATGGCGAAGATATCAGCCTCTCTCATGATAAGATAATCTTTTCCTTCAATGCTGATCTCAGTACCTGAGTACTTTCCATACAAAACACTGTCACCTACTTTTACAGTGATAGGTTCATCTTTTTTGCCTTCGCCTACTGCCACGATAATTCCCTTTTGAGGTTTTTCTTTAGCAG
>JAHQVQ010000263.1 GCA_019634305.1 Flammeovirgaceae bacterium
CTTACCTTGTCGGTCAGTTTTGTAAGGATTTTAATGATCTCTTGCCGCTCCCTCAGTTCAAGTTCTCTAATTTCATTATTGATATTCAAGACTTCTTCTGGTTCTATATAAACTGTCTGGCCAGTAGCTGAAGTGTCATGAATAAAGCCTTTTACTTTTCTTTTATATTCTGCCCCAATTGGTATTACCATTCTGCCTTCTCGAATGGTTGCAGAGACTCCATCTTTGGCAATTCCTAGACTTTTGAAATTTCTTAATAGCTGATCTAATTTTTTTCGAAGGCTATTTTGCTCACTATTTATCCTTTGTCTGATTCTTGAGAGTTCAGGAGAGGCATTGTCTCGCATCACTCCTTTTTCATCAATTACTCCCTCAATTTCAGTTAAAATTTGTCGGTCAAATTCTACCTGTTGGCTTATCCCTTTTAATTCGGGGTATTCTTCTTCCACATCAGCTTCAAAAAAAGCAAGACATTTGGAAAGTGTAGTAAGCGCCTTTTTCAGGTCATAAAATTCTTCTTCATATAAAAATGTTCCACCTATGGATGCCTTTTTTAAACTCTCGCCAATATCAAGGTAATTATTTTTGGGGAACTCAGTACCACTGGATAAAATTTTCACAAATTCTTCGGCCTGTAACCCTAGCTTTCGAATAAGATCAAAATTGTCCGAAAATCTCATTTTATCCACAAAGATTTCACCCACAGCCCCTTCGCACTTTTCCTTTAAAAGTGTTCTAACACGATCAAAACCTACTTTTTCTTCAAAATTTCTCGGATATAACATTTTCCTTATTTCAATAATATTTTGAGATGATTTCTTGAAAACCTAAAAAATCATCTTATAATTTTTTCAGTTGATGGAGAACAAATGTGGCGGAAATTTCCTCACCAGAGACTTTCATATTAGCTTGTTGGTAGAAAGGCAATCTCAAACTCAGCTTATTTTTAAGTTCATCTTCCAATGCTTTTTCCTTCAAATCATTGAGTAAAGGTCTTGAACCATGTTGTTTCATACTTCTTTTAGCCAGTTCTTTAACAGGAACATTTAGAAATATGGAAAAGCCATTTTTTTTGATGAATTCTATATTTTCAAAAAAACATGGTGCTCCGCCACCTGTGGCAATTATTGTTTTTCCTGGTATCGTATTTTCTAATATTTCCTTTTCCAAATCCCGGAAATATGCCTCTCCTTTTTCCCTAAACAAATCACTAATAGAAATACCAACCTTTTCCACCAACACTTCATCCAAATCAATGAAATCGTAATTCAAAGCCTTGGCTAATTCCTTCCCAAAAGTTGTTTTCCCGGAAGCTGGCATCCCAATAAGGTAGATTCTTTCTATTTTTTCCATAAGTGGCATTAATACTCAGTCAGAATTTTTGGACTGCAAAGTTAGGAAAAAGGGGATGTAGGAAAATCATTCTATTAAAAAAAGATAAGTAAAGTCCAGAAATCTATTTCGGGTAATTATTCTTAATTGTAGGTAGTTAATAATTTTTTGTGGAAAAATAATTGATTTTAATTTCTGCAGAGCCGTGTTCTTTGCTTAATTGAGACTTTCTAATTCGACTTTTTAAGATCAGAATATTTAACTAGTTTTATGCCTTTTTCCTCAATGGCTTTTTTCACTCTTTCATCGGTAAGGGCAATGGTTACGCCATTTCTATCTGCCGCAACATCCATATATCCTTTGTGGCCAATAGCTTGCATTTCTGGTGTATTCAATCCAGGATGATCTACAAAAAGCCAAAGCCCTGGAGTTAAAGTATCCAGGTTTTTAATGAAATTTTCAATCTTTTCCTCAGGAGTAGTTTGAGCACCTCCAAAGCCAGGCATTCTTTGTACTCCAAAATCCTCTGGGTAAATGTCAATCATATATTCTTCTCCTAGCTTTTTTGCGAGTTCTTTTACTTTTGGATCCATTTGAATGCATCCCATATGAGCAGTAAAATGGGAAAGGTGTGGCAAATATTTTTTAGCCAATTCAATTTGGGCGCGTAATTCTGCTTCCACTTCTCCCAGTTTCCATTTATTTTCCAGTAGAAAAGTAGCCTCTCCTTTTCGTTTATCATTTGGCCAAATTAAAGGATGGAAGTAACCGTCATTGTCCACAAGACTTTGGGCATGGGTTAGCGGTCGCCATTTTAAATTTTGCCATTCGCTGGTCAATACCAGATGAATTCCAACATCAAGTTCAGGCCGTTCGGCAAGCATTTTTGCAGCTTCAGGAAACCATGGAGCAGGAACCATTATCTCTACAGAGGTGGCAATTCCTTTTTCAAGTGTTTCAATGCAAGCAAGATTTACCCCATGTGAAAAACCAATATCATCTACACGGATGATGAGTCTAATTTCTTCTGTATTTTGCTGAATTTGAGAAGAACCGTTAAGGGCAATGCAGGAAAGAATAATTAGGGTAAAAAGCTTTTTCATTTTCGCAATTATTTATAGCACTAAGTACCAGTACTATTTTTTATTGAGTACTTTTATCTCATTATCAAAAAGTTGTGGCACTTATTAAGTATATTTAATTCTGCACATCTATTTATATGAATAAAAATAAAGCTTTAATATATTTCAAATCCTTTTCATTAACCATTATAAAATATATTAGAGTAGTAATTCTAATTTAATTGCTCCAGTAATTCTCCGGCTCGTTTTTCATAGCTGCTATTGGAATTGGCAATAGTTTCAAAAATATCTTTAGCCTTTATGAGATCATTTCGCCTAAGATAGATTAAACCCAAGTACCATTCTGCAGGATCATTAAATTTAATATCCTTGCTTTCAGTTACCTGATTTAAGACTATAATTGCTTGCTCAGTTTTTCCAATTTCCATGAGACTTAATCCATAATAAAAGCGAAAAGCTAATGGAGCCTCCTTTTTTTCTAAAGCTTTTTCAAGTAAAATTATAGCAGTATTGTAATCAGCTATTTCATAATATTGAAGAATATCTGCCTGTAAATTTTCTTCCCCCCTCACCTGTGGATTAACAATATTGGGGTAAGGTTTATAAAATTCATTATATAGAGCAGTATTGTCAATGGATTTAAAGAGGAAAAAATATCCAAAAGCCAGGAAAACCACCACCGAGGCCGCAAATCCATATTGAATATAGGGTGGAATAACTTTCTTAGTTGGGGTATTAGCAATGGATTTATCAGAGTTAATGAGTTTTTTCTTTAATTCCTTATTAAAATGTTCATTAAGACCTACTAGTAAATCCTTTTGCAATTCAACTTCCTTTCTGAACGCTTCCTCAATTTGCATATATGATTTAAAGGCAATCAATTCTTCTCCCTTTAATCTTTCGTTCAGGAAATCATCAATTTGATCAATATTGTATTTGAATCCGGCCATTTATTGTACTCATCTTGTTAATAAGGGTTAATAATTTTTTCCTTGATATTATCCTAAATCTCCTTTTGAAAACCTATCCTTCACTAATTTTTTTAACTCATTCATACATCTTACCTTTTGAGATTTTACCACCTTTTCATTTTTATAATTTAATTCTCTGGCGATAATTTCCATAGAATAAGATTTGTAATAATACAGCTTCAAAATAGAATAGCATGGTTCTTTTAAAAATTTCAGAAGTGACATTATTTTTTGTTGCTTTTCCGATAGAATAATCATCTGATCCACAATTTCCCTTGGATCAATGGGAGCATCAAAATATTCATCTTTTAATTCTTCTCTACTATTATTATTCAACCTTTTGATTGTCAGGTTTTTAGCTATTGAAAAAATGTAAGTTTTTAGAGAACAATTGAGTTCGGTCAGCCTTTTTGTTCGAATATTATCATTAAAAGCAATGATCGCATCCTGGAAAATATCTTCACATTCTTCAGCTGATAATAAAAAGTTTTTTTGTCCCCAGGAAATGTAATTTCCTTTGAAAAGCTGATAAACCTTTACAAGAGAATCTTCGTCTCCTTTTCTTAGAAGTTCAAATAATTCTTTATCTCCGGAAATGGATACTGTCATTTTATTATTTTCAAAATGGATTTGTAAACCAAAATCTAATTTTTTTTCAATTCTTGTTTACCTCTTCAATTCTAAATGAATTAAAACACAAAATAGGGAAGAAATCCTAAGCAGAGGATTCCCGTAACAATCAAAACTGCAAATTATTTTTTTGAATAAAAAAACTTATAACCGATGAAGTTAAAAAACTTTTATTTTGCAACATTACTTTTTTCATTTTTCATTTTTAGTTGTTCTGAAGACGATGAACCTACTCCTGATACGCTGGTGGTAAATGCTGGCTCTGATCAGACGGTAGATGTTGGTGAACTAGTAAATCTAATTGGTATTGCAACTGATGCTTCAGGAAATGCCCTTACTTTCTCTTGGATAATCTCCTCAAAACCAAGTGGAAGTACAGCAGCACTTTCCGGGGCAAATGGAGAAAACCCGACTTTCACACCAGATGTTGAAGGTGAGTATGTGATTTCTCTTAGTGTAAATAACACCATAAATACCAAGACAGATGAAGTAAAAATTACAGCAGAAGGAGTGCCTTTAAAAACCATTGAACTTTCCGGAACCATATCGGAAGACTCAATTCTGGTAGATATTTTTACAGATGATACACCTGATTATCTGGTTACCGGAAATTTATTGATAAATGGTACTGCAAAGCTTACTATTAAGCCTGGGGTTATTATAGCTATTGAGGCTGATGAAAGAATTTGGGTTGATGGTGATGCAATCATAGATGCTCAGGGAACCACAGATAACAAGATCATTTTTACAGGGAAACAGGAGTCAGCAGGCTATTGGAAAGGATTAGTTATTTGGACAAAATCCAATGAAAATATTCTAGATTATGTAGAGGTAAAATATGGTGGTAGTGGTGATCATGGATTTGGTATTGGAAAAACTACCTTAGGAATTGGAGATGAAGGTAAGCTTTCTATTAAAAATTCAATCATTTCTAATAGTGGTGGTTATGGGCTTTTTGTGGAAACTGGTGCAACCTTCAATGAATTTATGAATAATGAAATCAAGAATAATACAGGAATTGCTGCGGCAATGAATATCAGCCAAACAGAAAAATTAGATAATATTTCCAAGTTTAGTGAAGGTAATGGCGACAACAGTATTGAACTCTTTGGCTCTACACTAGATCAGTCTGTTGCTATAACAGTTCCGGCATTTGATGACAAAACTCCTTATTATGTAACTGGAAACTTAGCAATAAATTCAGGGCTAATCATTTCACCAGGTGTAACTTTTGGTTTTGCCAGCGATAAGAGATTCTGGGTGGATGATGAAGGTTACCTGAATGCCATCGGTACTGAAGCATCACCAATTGTATTTACAGGGAAGGATGAAACTGTTGGTTATTGGAAAGGTTTAGTGATTTGGACAAATAACCTTGATAATAAATTAGATTATGTGGAAGTATCCTACGGAGGAAGTAGTGCCCATGGTTTTGGAGTAGGAAAAACTTCTTTGGGTATTGGAGATGATGGAGGTTACCTGA
>JAHQVQ010000264.1 GCA_019634305.1 Flammeovirgaceae bacterium
ATTAACGGGTGGAATAAATATTTATTAATAAAAGTTAATTCTTTTTGAAAAAAAAATTAAAAAGATATAAAATCTTCAGGGTTTACAGGATTACGATTATGCCATAATTCAAAATGTAAATGAGGGCCATCTGTCAATTCTCCTGAATTTCCAATAATAGCAATTATATCACCAGCTTTCACTGTTTCCCCAACATTTTTTAATCTGGCTGAATTATGTTTATAAAATGAAATAAGTTCATGTTTGTGTTGGATGGCCAACACATTTCCTGAATCTTGAGTCCAGGAAGAAATTACTACAGTTCCATCAGCAATGCTTTTTACTGGCTCATTCTTTTTGGCCACAATGTCAAGTCCAAAATGTCCTTCCTTTATATTATATGGTTTCGAGATGACCCCATCAATAGGGGAAAAGAAAAAGATATCCTGGAGAGAATTTTTAGTTGAATTCAGATACAATAATTGTTCATAATCAGTTTCTTCAAATTCTGCTCTAAATTGGGAATCAACAGTGCTGATTTGAGTTAAATTGATATTGGTTGAACTAATAGAGTCTAAATCAGAAAGGTTTTCAAAAACAGCAAAATCAACATTGCCACTAAGTACATTTCGTAAATTAGCGATATATTGATCTTTTTTTTCAACTTCAATAATGATAGAGTCCACTTTTTCCTCCATCTCTATTAATGTTTTATCCACTCTAAGATAATCAGTACGAGGATCAAACCATTTGTTAAGAAAAGTGGTAACGCTTAGCCAACTGAGAGATAAAAAGATTATAAAAATGAGGCTAACTCCAAGAAAAAGCTTTGCATAAGTAAACTTAATGGTGGCTTTTTCTGCAAAATTGTCTTCGTCTCTTATAATTAATAAGAATCGGGATGTAAGCCAACTTGAAATAGTTTTCTTTTGCTTCAAAACTTAATTTTAAAGGTTAATGACTGCGAATTTAAATATATTTGTTCTAATATTATAAAGTCCTCCTTAGTAATCATTTGCAGATTAAATTCTGAGAAGGTAAATAAGACCCAATTTGTAGGTTATGGACCTAGGAGGCTAAATTATACCTATAAAAAAATTGGGTTAGTTTTATATTTGAATTTTATAGAATTGTTAAAAAAAGAAATCAAATTTTTTAGTATTGTGAAAAATTGAGTTGTCTTACGACTAAAAATATGGTTTAGGTAATACTCTGAAAGTTTACATTAAAATAAAGGTTTGTAAATTTTATTTTAATAATTGTCTAATAAAAAAATACTTTTTTCATTTTTATTCTGGACACTTTTTTATCTAAACTAATAGTAAATTCAACAATTTTACACTGAAGTGCAATTTAAGTGCTTATAAATATTTTAATAAGCTATTAGTAAGCAAAGTGAAGAATCACATTTTATGCTGAAAATTTTTTTAAACATTAAGAATTACAATCCTGGGATATTATTAATCCTTTTTATTTCTCTATTTACTTCATGCCAGCAGTATCATGATACTACTGCGCGGTTTAATGCCTATTTTTTGGCAAAGGAGAAAATGCTGGAGATTGAAGATAATCTTTTTGGCAAGCCTCAAAATAATTATAATGATATTCTACAGGTTTTACCTGCTATTGATACAAATGCTTCTGTAGGTCAGAAAGCGGGTTTCGAATATATTATAGAAAAAGCTTCTCTTCCAATTCAGTGGCATGAATCCAGTAAATGGGTAGATGATTGCTATATTGTGATTGGAAAATCCCGATTGTACCAGGGAGATTTTATGAATGCTGTATTGACATTCAGGTATGTGAATACCAATTCTGAGGATGATGAAGCCAGGCATGCTTCTTTGGTCTTATTAATACGGACCTTATTTGAATCTGACCAAATGAATACAGTTCCTTCAGTTTTAGATTACATCAGAAAGGAAAAGGTGCCATTTAATGAGGAAAATACCAGAAATTATCATTTGGTGATGGCTCAATATAATCGATATTTGGAAGATTTTGGAAAAGTTGCCCTTCATCTTGAGAAGGCGTTGCCATTTGTAAAGAATAGAGCCGACAGGACTAGGTTCCACTATATTTTAGGGCAGATTTACCAAATGCAAGGATTGGACACAGAGGCATATGAAAACTATGATATAGCCCTGAAGTTAAGTCCTACTTATGAAATGGAATTTCATTCGAGTCTAAATCGATCCGGGGTTCAAAAAATTGAAAACGAGGAAGATATGATTAAGGCTTCCAAGTATTATAGAAGATTGCTTTCGGATGAAAAAAACCGGGAATTTAGAGACAAAATTTATTATGAAATGGCAAAATTTGCCATTAAGCAAAAAGATTATCCTACCGCATTGAATTATCTGAATGAGTCTATTCAGTTGAGTACTTCTAATACTATTCAGAAATCCTATTCCTATCTAAAGGCTGGGGAAATTTATTATTATTACTTAAAGGATTTCGAAAAAGCTGCATTATATTATGATAGTACAGTTCAGGTGATGCCACCAAAAATAAAAGAGTATGAACCTACCAAAGAATTGGCTGATATATTAGTAGAATTCTCTAAATATCATAGCATGGTTAAAGAACAAGATCGTCTAATTATGCTCTCAAAACTTTCTGAAGATGAAAGGGTAAGTTATCTGGAGAATGAGATAGAAACGGAAAGGGAAGCTGTACTTTTAAAAAAAAGGAATGAGGATTTAAGGGATGAGAGACGTAAAAAAGTTGCATCTGCTGAATCAGCCGATTTAGAAGAAAAAGAGAATGCTGGTTGGTATTTCTCAAATTCTACAGCTAAGGTTTTTGGAAGAACAAATTTCATAAGAAAGTGGGGTAGCCGACCTTTAGAAGACAATTGGAGGAGATCAAAAAAGGAACTCAATTCTTTACCAGAAGAACAAGTGGCAGGTGCATCTGGAAATAACTCAAAAGTGGAGGAGCAAGAAACTAAAGAAGATATTTTTGCCAGTATAAAACCATTATCAGCAAGGCAGGAAGAAGTACCAACTACTCAAGAGAAAATGGATGCTGTTTTGGCTAAACTGGATGAAGGGTTATTTGGATTGGGAAAAGTTTATGCCTATCGATTAAAGGAGCCAGAAAATGTTTTTAGCACTTTAGAAAGGCAAGCTGCGGAATTTCCACAGGGGGAAAATACTCCGGAGGGAATTTATATCATGTATTTGATTTGTAAGGAAATTGATTCTTGCAATCATGAGATGTACAAAAATACTATTATTTCCAAATACCCAGAATCTTTCTACGCCAAAATTTTAATTAATCCCAATTATGTAGAGGAAAGTAATATCAAAAATGAGGAAGCTGAGGCATTATATAATCAAAGCTTTGCACTGTTCAAGGAGACAAGGTATGAATATGCTGATTCACTTTTAAATAAGGCCATTAATAATTATCCAGAAAATATTTATTTGGATAAAATTCATTTATTAAAGGCGATGATTGTCGGGAAAACTACCGATGATTTGAAATACTACTATTTTGCTCTGAATGATTTTATTAATGATTTTGAGGAAAGTGATCTGGTAGATTATGCCAAAAATCTGAAGAGTGGATTATCAACTGCTCACCTTGATATTGGAGAACCAGAAGAAAATGAGCCCATTGAGGAGAATAAGAATGAAGAATAACGTTAAATTAGTTTAAAATTTAGGGTAAAAATTGACCTTTGTTAACTTTGTGTTTTTTACTGATACGCCTTTGAATGATTGCGTTGAAGTTGATATGCTTAACATGTTGAAATCCAGCTAGCTATTAAAAATTGATAAAAAAAATATAAATATATGTACAGTAGAATTTCCAAAATTATTTGGGGACTGTTTATTACCGGAGTGGTATTCTTAGTCTGCTATACGTTTGCAGTAAGAGATAATTGGTTCAATTTGGCCGGTGGATTTCCTGATTTATCAGCATTGGAGAATCCAAAAAGTCAATTAGCATCTATCGTTTATACCTCTGATGGTGAAGTGTTAGGAAAGTATTTTACCGAAAATAGAAACCCTGTGGATTATGATGAAATTTCTCCAAATCTGGTAGATGCCTTAATAGCCACAGAAGATAGACGATTTGAACAACATGACGGAATTGATTTAATAAGTATTGGAAGAGCAGTTTTTGGATTATTGACTTTAAATCCAAAAGGAGGGGCAAGTACTATTTCACAACAGTTTGCTAAAATTCAATTTAATACCAGGGGGAATTTGGAAACTGGGACGCTGAATGACATTCCAGGTCTAGGTAGATTAATTGCCAAGACAAAAGAATGGATGCTGGCTATTGAAATTGAAAAATCCTATACCAAGGAGGAAATCATGTCCATGTATCTCAACCAATTTGAATTTGGTAGCAATGCATTTGGAATAAAAGTAGCTTCTAAAACATTTTTTGCAACCACTCCGGATAGTTTGGAAGTGCAGGAAGCTGCAATTTTGGTTGGTTTGTTGAAAAACCCATCTTACTATAATCCAAAAAGATTTCCTGAACATGCTTTCAGAAGAAGAAATACAGTGATGAGTCAGATGGTGAAGTATGGTTTTCTAGATAAAGCCGCATATGACACATTAAAGGACAAGCCAATTGATATTGCAGAATATAAAGTTGAAAGCCACTATACTGGTTCTGCGACCTACTTTAGAGCTGAACTAGCGAAAGAATTAAAAAAATGGTGTAGGAATCATACCAAGCCAAATGGGGAAAATTATAATTTGTATACTGATGGTTTAAAAATCTATACTACTATAGATTCCAGAATGCAAAAATATGCTGAAGAGGCGGTATTGCAGAACATGAAAAAGCAACAGGCATTATTTTTTAATCATTGGAAAGGCAGAAATCCATGGATTACTGATGATTATAAAGAGATAAAAAGCTTTCTGGACACCAGAATCAAATGGACTGAAAGGTGGAGAGTTTTAAAACTAAAATATGGGGATAATATGGATTCTATCAATAGAGTTTTGAATACTCCAAGAAAGATGAAGATTTTTACCTGGAATAGTCCCACCTTCGAAAAGGATACTACACTAAGCCCAATGGATTCTTTGAAGTATTATAAGCACTTTTTACATTCAGGAATGATGTCCATGGACCCACATACAGGACATATAAAGGCTTGGGTTGGAGGGATAAATTTTAAATATTTTCAATTCGATCATGTAAAGCAGGGTTACAGACAACCTGGTTCTACTTTTAAACCTATCATTTATTCGGCTGCTGTTGCTGAAAGAAGTATGCATCCCTGTTTTCCGGTTTTGGATGCCCCAATGAGTATTGATTTACCAACTGGGGAAACATGGACGCCTGCCAATAGTTCGGAATATTCTTACAATACTTACACATTAAGACAGGCTATGGCCATGTCCAAAAATACTGCTGCGGTTTATTTAATGAGAGAGTTAGGTCCTGATATTGTTGGAAAATATGCAGAAGAAAACTTTGGAATAAAGTTTCTAAGGGATAAATATGGAGAATCAAAGAGAATTGAAAGAGTCCCATCTTTGTGTTTAGGAACTAGTGATGTATCAGTATTTGAAATGGTTTCAGCTTATACTGTCTTTCCTAATCAGGGAGTTTGGACAGAACCCATTTATATTACTAAAATAGAAGATAAAGAAGGGAAAGTTTTAGAAACTTTTGTGCCTCATACCATTGAAGCACTGAAGGAGGAAGAAGCTTACACTATGACTTACATGTTGAGAGGATCTAATGAAGAAAGAGGAGGAACCTCTATTGGATTAAGAACAAGGCCGATTTATGAAGATCGACAAGGGTATGATTTCATTAGAGAAAGAGAAGTAGGAGGTAAAACAGGAACGACTTCTAATTATTCAGATGCTTGGTTCATTGGAATTACCAAAAATCTGGTTACAGGAATTTGGTCTGGAGGGGAGGAAACCAGTATTCACTTTAGAAGCTTGAAGTATGGACAAGGAGGAAGGCAAGCCATGCCTGCTTTTGCAAAATATATGGAAAAAGTTTATGCAGATGATGAATTACCATATTATCTTGAAAAAGAGGAAAATGGTGAATTTATTAAGCCTAATAAACCGATGCCAGAGTTTGATTGCAGAAAATATGAACAAGCCCAATTAGTAAATAAAACAGATTCTACCAATCGAAAAGGAGTTATTAGTTCAGATGATGATTTCTTCTAGGATAAAATCCACTCAAAAGATTCAAAGAGCAGTTTATATAATTGCTCTTTTTTTTTGTGCAATTTTCACTTAAGTTTAGACTATATCTCTAATTGCTTTGTTTTTTGGAAAGAGTAGTAGGTTTTCAATAAGATGTTTTCAATAATTTCATGTAAAAACAAATTCATTGAGTGCTAAATATTCTAAAATTTAACGAAGCTGATTTAATTGTTCTAACCGGAAAAACCTATGATGATAATTCAAATTCTTGTGAGTTCACTGGCTGTTTTTATAACTGCCAAATTGTTAGAAGGTGTGGAAGTGAAAAACTTTTGGCATGCAATATTGACGGCCGTGGTAATTGGCCTTGCAAACTTTTTTATTAAACCAATTCTTACTTTTTTATCCTTTCCCATTACAATTATCACTTTCGGTTTATTTCTTTGGGTAATTAATGCCGTAATTGTATTAATTGTAGATGCAATTCTGGAAGGCTTTAAAGTGAAAAACTTTGGATGGGCAATTGGATTTAGCATTGTGTTTTCGGTTGTTAGTTGGGTATTAAATTGGTTTATTTAAAGGTTCAATGATTAAATCTATAATGGTCTAATTGCCATTTAAATGAAGAATTAGTTGCTTTAAATAAATCTTTCGAAACTTATTGTAAAAATTAGAACCATAAGGAAATAATTGGAGTATAAATGAACATGAAGTTATCTCCAAATAACCTTTGTGTTGAATAGAATAATGGGAAATCATAACTTAAGTAAAACAATTCACAGGAACTTTCCAATAACACTAAGTAGCCAAATTGAAAGGCTTCCAGATGATGGTAAAGAAGAATTTTTATTTCTTTATAGCCAAAATATAAAGAATCTAGGCTTGGCTTATTTGTTTCATTTTATTTTAGGGACATCGTATTTATATCAAGGAAAAGTATTCAAACAAATATTGTTTTGGCTTACTGGTTTTGGTTTTGCTATTGGTTGGGTAATTAATTTATTCCGTATGCCGGGAGTAATTTCAAGGTTAAATTATGGAAAAGCCCAAAAAATAATTTTGATGCTTAATAGAAAATATAAATTGAACCCTCAAAAAAAACCGAAGGATTCTCTTGAATTTATTAAGAAGAAGGTAGTCAACAAAACCAGTAATTTATCCAACCAAAAACCTAGAAAGTTTTCTCCAGATTACGATCCCACTAATATTAAAGTAGAAAATTTAAAAACAGGTTTTATGTTAGATTATCAATTTAAAACCTGGGATGTTGCTGCTGAATTTCAGTATGATTGGGAGGATGGAACTTCCGAAAAGAATTTTAAAATTAAGGCTGGTCTTGATTCAGTATTAATAAATGTAATGCCTGATAATCAGCAATTTAAAATTATACATTTTGAACGGATAAATTTTTATGCTATTAATAATGCGTTGGAAGTTGAGATCCATTTCCGTAATAAACCCAGAAATATTTTCGAATATCAAGGGAAACAATATTACCGTGAAAGCACATTAAATGGAATGTTTTTCAATCTTTCAGAAAAGGATAAAGGAAGCAAAGTCAAAGCTTGGGAATTTCTTGATGCAGATAGAAAGGAGATAATTAGGATAGAAAAAATTGGGGAAAAAGAACTAAGAACTTTTAAGGGGCAATATGTATCAACCCATGAATTTAGTGAAATTTTGCCAAGGGTAATTTACAGTTAGCCAGCTAATATAATGTTTGAAAGCCTAATTTTCTTAATCGGGATATGGAAGGACATTTGTCCTTATAGCCCATACATCCCACATTTCACTCATTCTACTCACTTTTTCTGAATACAATGATGCTAAGTCTTTATTTTCTGTTCTGTCTGTATTAAGATTGTACAATTCCCAAGGACCTTCCTTACCTTTAGCTACCAATTTCCAATTATCTACTCTAATGGCTCTATTCCCTTCATGCTCCCAATAAATGGCCTCTCGGTCAATTGGAAGGTCACTAAAAGCAGGGATTAAACTTTTCCCTTCATAAGGAATTATTGTATTGCCTTTAAAATTCAATGGATATTCACTTTCACTAACCTCAAGACATGTAGCCATTATATCCACCAAATGGCTAGGTTGTTTTCTAAGTTCGTTTTTGAATTCAATTCCCTTAGGCCAACTTACAATTAGAGGTGAAGAAATTCCACCTTCATGGACCCAATGTTTGTACATTCGAAATGGAGTATTTGACACATTTGCCCAAGGAATACCATAGCTTTGATATGATTCCTCAGGTCCCGGCATATAATTAATATTTTCATTCCCTACGATTACTGGTTCTCCATTTCTTTGTGTTTTTGGGATGTGTGAACCTTTCCACCTAGAACTTAACTCTTCGGCAGAACCTCCATTATCAGCCAGAAAGATGATTAGGGTATTTTGGAATTGCTTATTTTCCTTTAGTATTTCAACTATTTTTCCAATTCCCTGGTCCATCCGATCTACCTGAGCTGCATATACTTCCATTCTTCTTTCCTGCCAATTGGTATGTTCCAATGTATCCCATATAGGAACCTGGGGATCTCTTTCACTTAATTCCCAACCATTTTCTATCAAACCTAATCGTCTCATTTTTTGATACCTTTCTGCCCGAATAGCATCCCAACCCACATTATATTTTCCCTTATATTTTTGAATATCTTCTTCTAAAGCATGAAGAGGCCAATGTGGAGCAGTAAATGCAACATAGCAGAAAAATGGATCATCCGTCTGATCTTGAAAATGATTTTTTATAAATGAAACTGCATTTTGTGAGATTGCATCAGTATAGTAAAACTCTTCACTTTCAGGTTCGATCGGATCATTCCCTTTGGTAAGTGAAATAGGATCATAAAAACTCCCGGAACCACGAATTGTTCCATAAAATTGGTCAAACCCTCTTTGAAGCGGCCAGTTATGTTTGCTTTTAAGAGAATCTACTCCAGACCATTCTCCTACATGCTTGGTAACATGCCATTTGCCACTCAGATAGGTACTATAACCTGCAGGTTTAAGCGCTTCAGCAATAGTGATACAATTTTGACTTAGGTCACCCTTATATCCAACTTGGCCTTTGTCTGTCATCATATATCCAATTCCAGCCTGATGGGGATAAAGTCCAGATAATAAGCTAGCTCTTGTGGGACAACATCTAGCAGTATTATAAAATTGAGTGAATTTTAAACCATTTTTTGCAAGACCATCAATATTTGGAGTATTTATTTCTCCCCCGTAACAACCAATATCAGAATATCCCATATCGTCAGCCATAATTACTAAAATGTTAGTTTTTTTATTGAAAGGGATTTCAATGTTGTTTTTATTGAAACAGCCAGGACAAATTGCAATTAACGATAGGAAGAGGAATCTGGAAATGATGGTTGGCATATTAATAAAATAGTAGATGAAATAACATTGGATAAATTTAGTATCATTATTTTTGAATAGCTAATGTGACTTATTTAAAATCTAACTAATTATCTCTTTAAAAATCTGCTAATTTAAAATTCTATAATCTTTAGTATTATTGGAAAATTAACCTTTGAGTAAAAAAATGGAAAGTATTAATAATTGAAATCTAAGATTATGGAAGAGGAAAATTTGTTTTTTTTTAAGATTGGTTTTTAAAATTATATTTTTTATTATTTACGATAAATGAATTTTTATGCTAATTTTTTAATTAAAGTGCTATGCTTATTTTTCTCAATAAAAAACGTACGGCAGCGGCTGAACGTCAAAAAATCAAGAAAATCTTAAGCTTCCTCCTACAAACCTTACGCTGCTCCCCGCCAGATTTTCAGGTCACTGTTCAGTAAAAAAATCTTTTTCAATCACTTAAATTTCTTTATTTAAAAATTTAACAAGTTCTAGCTTAAACCATACTTTTATTGGGTAACTAAAAATTAAACAATTAAACTTTTTTAATTAATTTTCTCTCTAAGATCTTCAACTCTATCAATGATGTAAGAAAAAAAGAGTATTTTAACAATAAACCTTTTTTTTTTCTAATTTTGTATACATATACCCACTAGGTAATAGTTGGTAACATTTTAGAAAATTACATCTTCAACCTCATTCTAAATGTGCATACTTTGGTATGGTTAACAAAACTTAATGTTATCGGTTTAAGTTAATTTTTCTCGTACACCTAATTATATTTACAAAATATTGTGTCATTTGGATTAAATACTAGCTAAAAATCTAAACACTTAAACTTCTTGTCAAAAATTTATGTATAAGTCAATATCATTTCTTTTTATTGCATTATTTGCAATTTCTTGCGCATCAAATTCAGAGTTAGTTTATCTGCAAAGTTCAACAATTAATAAGCAAACTCCAGAACAGTTTACAAACTCTAGATCAGACTATAAAGTCCAAATTAATGATGTTTTAACAGTAGATATAACAAGTCCAAATGACCCCACATCTGCTACGATTTTTAATAGAGAGGATACAGGACAGGCAGGGCAAAATGCTCAAGCATCTTTATTTCTTAAAGGCTATTCAGTAGACAATGAAGGTAATATTTCCTTACCTCTAATTGGGAAGTTAAAGGTTGGAGGACTTACGGTTGATGAAATTACTACGAGAGTTCACCTTTCGATAAAGGATTATTTGATTAATGCCAATGTAGTAGTGAAAATGGTAAGTTTTCAAGTGACTGTTTTGGGGGATGTTAATAATCCTGGTAATTATAATGTTTATAATAATCAAACAAACTTATTTGAAGTAATTGGTAGTGCAGGTGATCTCGCTATAAGTGGAGATAGAACAAACCTGAAACTGATTAGGCAAACAACTAAAGGAGTTGAAGTGATTCTAATTGATTTAACGGATACACACACTCTCAGATCAGATTATTATTATTTACAACCAAATGATGTAATTTATGTCCAACCTCTTGAGTCAGTTACAAAAAGGTCTAATTTGCCGGTATATACAGCCGTATTTGCAGGTATTACTGCTATAGCGTTAGTGGCGAATGTTATCATTAGCTTCCAGAATCAAAATAATTAAATTGTTTAACCTCATTAATGAACTATTCTTAGTAAATTGTAAAAATGCAAATTTAATTAATTTAGGAAAAAAGGATTACTGTAGATTAAATAAAAAATATAAAATCCAATAACCAAATTTTAAAGAAAATGGATAATCAAGATACCGTATTCATCGATGTAAAAAAAATTTTCTTTAGGATACTATCAAAATGGTATTACTTCGTAGGAACATTAGTAATTGCAGGTTTATTAGCATTCGTTTATAATAAGACTGCTGAAAAAATTTACAGTTTTAAAGCCAGTATGTTAATCGGCCAAGGACAAACTGTAAATAGAAGTGTAGGGCAGATTCTAACAGCTATGGGTGCCAACAATACTAATAAGGGTCCAAATCTGAAGGATGAAATGGGAAAACTTACTTCCTTTTCAATGTTGCGGACAACCTTCGAAAAATTAGATATGAAAATATCTTATTATATGGATGAAAAACCTGGTAAAAATGAAAAATATGGACCAGGAAGTTTTCCATTTCTAGTTTTACTAGATTCTTTAGATCCTCAGCCATTAAATACACCAATATTCATTACTATAATTTCTGCAGAATCGTATAAAATTGATATTAATGCCGAAAATGTAGCTATTTATAATTATGAGCGTAATGAAATAGTAACAAGGTTGCCATCTCTGGTAATAAGTGAGGAATTAAATTTTGGAGAAGTTTATAAAAGTGATCATTTGACTTTTAGAATTATTCCAGATAATGAATTTAAAGGAGAGCTTATTGCTGAGCAACCACTGCATTTTATGTTCAATAACTTTGATGATTTGGCAGATAGGTATGTGGGTAAATTGGAAGTGGCTGAAAGAGACAGAGATTCATATATTTTGGATCTTGAATCCAAAGGTGCTAATCCTAAGAAGGAGATTGCTATTATGAATACTTTAATGGAGGTTTATTCCACTAAAGATTTAGAGGAAAAGAGGAAGCAAAGTGAGGAAGCCTTGACCTATATTGATGAACAGTTAATGACGGCAAAATACAAATTATATGTGTCTGAAGGGAAATTGTCTGCATTTAAGTCAAGTACAAGTATGCCAAATACTGATTTTTTAACAGCTCAGTTGACTGGTAGTGTGACTTCATTAAGAAAAGAAAGAGACGACCTGAGAACTAGTTTGAGATCATATGAGCAGGTTAATGAGTTTTTAAAAAGTTCGACCCAACTTTCTGATGCCATTTCCCCTACAGCCTATGGGTTGAATGATCCAACTGTATCATCACTATATCAGGAATTGGTTACCCTTAGTCAACAAAGATTAGTTGCTGTTCAATCTTTAGGAGAAAGGAGTCCTCAAGTAAAAACTTTGGATGTACAAATTAATGCTTCCAAAGAAAATCTGAGGCAACACATTAGGTTGACAATTCAGGCAAAAGTAACTCAGTTGAGTGATTTAGATCAAAGAATCTCCAGAGATCAATCCCGAATAAGTTTAATACCTACTACAGTTAGGCAAATTGATGAGTTAGAACGTTCTTCTGAATTTGATAAGGCTACTTTTCAAAACCTTCAACAAAAGAAAACCGAAGCAGAAATTCTTTTGACTACAACCGCATCTGATGTTAAAATTATTG